>JBHHWB010000008.1:0-63296 GCA_046756305.1 Gemmatimonadota bacterium | reverse complement strand
ATTCGAACCTGCGACCTCATGCTCCGGAGGCATGCGCTCTATCCAACTGAGCTACAGGCGCGGTGGGCTCCGCCGACGATGTGCGGAGAGAAAGGTAAGATCGTCAAGCAGGGCTCGTGGTCAAGGTGGAAACGGCTCGGCGCCCCCACCCACCGGGCAGGGGCGCCGAAGAACGGAGCGTGTGGAATAAGCCGAGTTCTGTCCCCTTGCGGGGGAGGATCATTCATCTGGGACTGCCGTCGCCGACAGCCTCGAGCGGCCTACCCGGGACTCACGCGGAGCGGGCAACTCCTCGTCCCCTACATGGCCTTGCTCCGGGTGGGGTTTACCATGCGGTCCCTGTTACCAGGAACCCGGTGCGCTCTTACCGCACCCTTTCACCCTTGCCTGTGCCGCGCGGACGCGGCCATCGGCGGTCTCCTCTCTGCTGCACTTTCCGTCGCCTTGCGGCGCCCGGGCGTTACCCGGCACCCTGCCCTGTGGAGCTCGGACTTTCCTCCGGCGACACGGCGAACCGCTCGCCGGCGATCCTCACTCACACGCTCCTTCACCTCTCAAGAATACGTATCCCGCCCGCGATCTCTTCAGCCGCCACGGGATCCGCCGCTGCCGGCGGCGATCCCGGCTCTTTCTTCTACCCCCGGCACCCATGGCGGATCCTGCCCTCCCGCGCCTGGGCCGCCGCGGGCCCGAGCCCTTCGCCTCCCCCCCCTCTCCATGGCGGGACCTCCCGGCCCGGGTGTAGCTTCCTCCCCGGACAGATGGGAATCCACCCCGCACCCGCACCCTCCTGTTTCACCGCGGAGATCCAGCTATGCGCCCGGCCCGAGCACCCCGCGCCCCCCGACACGCCCGACAGGCCCGAGCCACTTCCATGGCCGCCGCCCTGGCCGCCCTCTTCGCCCTGGGGGCCGGCCTTCTCTTTGCCGGGAGGCCCGCCGCGGCCCGGGCCGCAGCCCCGATGGAAGACGGCGGCCCACCCTCAGGGGTCGCGACCGGCGCAGAAATTGAACGCGACGCCTCGTGGCACTCCGACGCCGGAGACGTCGTCGTCTTTCTTGTCCGTCACGCAGAGCGGGCGGAGGACGGCACCCGGGATCCGTCCATCTCCACGGAGGGCCGGGCCCGGGCCGAGGCGCTGGCCGCCATGCTCCGCGACGCCGGCCTCACCGCCATCCACTCCACCGACTTCAAGCGGACGCGCCAGACCGCCACCCCCGTGGCCGACGGCGCCGGGCTCTCCGTCGCCATCTACGATCCGCGGAAGCTGAAGGAGTTCGCCGGCCGCCTGCGTGAGACGCCCGGCCGCCATCTGGTGGTGGGGCACAGCAACACCACGCCCGATCTGGTCGCCGCCCTGGGGGGTGATCCCGGCGCTCCCATTGCCGAGGACGGGTACGATCGGCTCTACATCCTCTTCATCTCCCCCGAGGGGGCGGAGACGGTGCTCCTGCGCTTCGGGACCCGGTAGTGCCCAACCGCACCCGCCACACCACCCCACCGTCCCAGACGGTTCTCACGCCCCGCCCCGGCGGGCTGGGAACCTTTGGAGGTGTGTTCACGCCGTCGATCCTCACGATCCTCGGCGTCATCATGTACCTGCGCTTCGGCTGGGTACTGGGCAATGTCGGTCTCTTCCCCACCCTCCTCATCGTCACCCTCTCCACCTCCATCACTCTCCTTACCGGCCTCTCGGTGGCGGCCATCGCCACGGACCAGCGGGTCCGCACCGGCGGTGCCTACTACATGATCAGCCGCTCCCTGGGCATCGAGACGGGGGGCGCCGTGGGGATCCCCCTCTACCTGGCCCAGGGGATCTCGGTGGCCCTCTACACGGTGGGCTTCGCCGAGTCGGTGGGGGAGGTCTTTCCCTCACTGGACGTGCGCATGGTGGGCGTCGTCACCACGCTGGGGGTGGCGGCCCTCGCCCTCACCTCGGCGCGGGCCGCCATCCGGGCGCAGTACTTCATCATGGGCGCCATCGCCCTCTCTCTTCTCTCTCTGGCGTTCGGCTCTCCCCTTCCCGGGGTTCAGCCCCAAGGGCTCGGCCCGCCGGCGGCCCAGGGGGAGTCCTTCTGGATCGTCTTCGCCGTCTTCTTTCCCGCGGTGACGGGGATCATGGCGGGGGTGAACATGTCCGGGGATCTGGAAGATCCGGGACGCTCCATCCCCAGGGGCACCTTCTGGGCCATTCTGGTGGGATACGCCATCTACATGGTGCTCCCCGTCTTCCTCGCGTTTCGGACGGGCACGGCGAACCTTGTCGGCGATCCCCTCATCATGCGCCGCATCGCCCTGTGGGGCGACGCCATCCTCATGGGCGTGTGGGGGGCCACGCTGTCCAGCGCGGTGGGGAGCATGCTGGGTGCGCCCCGCGTTCTCCAGGCCCTCGCCCGGGACCGGATTCTTCCCCGCCATCTGCGGTGGCTGGGCCGGGGCAGCGGACCCGACGACACGCCCAGGATCGGCACCGCCGTGACGCTGGCCCTTGCCCTGGTGGCGGTGTGGTTCGGCAACCTGAACCTCATCGCGCCCGTGCTGACCATGTTCTTCCTCACCACCTACGGCGTCCTCAACATCGCCGCGGGTCTCGAGCGATTCCTGGGCAGCCCCTCCTTCCGCCCCCGCTTCCAGGTGCACTGGAGCCTCTCCCTGCTGGGCGCTGTGGGGTGCATGGCGGTCATGTTTCTCATCAACGCTGCGGCCACGGTGGTGGCCTTCGTCTTCGTCCTGGCCATCTTCCTCTGGCTGGAACGCCAGGGGCTACAGGCGGCGTGGGGAGACGTGCGTCGCGGAATCTGGATGACCCTCGCCCGGGCGGGCCTCCTGCGCATGCGCCAGACCCCGGAGGATCCCCGCAATTGGCGTCCCCACTTCCTGGTCCTTTCCGGCGCGCCCACGCGCCGCTGGCACCTGGTGGAGCTGGCCGCCGACTTCTCCCACCACAACAAGGGGCTCCTCACCGTCGCTACCATCCTCTCCGACGAGGGCGTGACCCACGACCGCAAGCGCGCCATGGAGCGCAAGATCCAGGACTACCTGGCGAAGCGGGGGATCGCGGGCCTGGTGCGGGTGATCTCCGCCCCGGATCCCTTCGTGGGGACGGAGCTCCTGGTGGAGGCCTACGGGCTGGGGCCCCTGGTCCCCAACACCATCCTTCTGGGCGACTCGGAGAACCCGGACCAGCGGGAACGCTACTGCCGTATGGTCCATCACTTCTGGGAGAGCCGCCGCAACGTGGTCATCGTCCGCGACGCCGATCGCGTGGGCTTCGGCAACCGGGATCGGGTGGACATATGGTGGGGCGGGCTGCAGGGCAACGGAGCCCTTCTCATGATCCTGGGGTACCTCCTGCGTACAAGCCTGGCCTGGCAGGGCGCCGACGTGCGCCTCAAGATGGTGGTGCCCACAGCCTCGGCGGCCGAGGGCGCGCGGAGCAACCTGGAGCGTCTCATGGAGCAGACCCGCACCGGCCTGGTTCCCGAGGTCCTCGTGGGAGATGGGCGTCCCTTCTGGGAAATTCTCCACGACTCTTCCCGCGGCGCCGACCTGGTCCTCATGGGGATGGCGGCTCCGGAAGGAGACGACTTCGTCCGGTACTACGAGGAGCTTCAGGCCCGGACCGAGGGCATGCCCTGCACCGTCTTTGTCCTGGCTTCGGAGGACGTGGCCTTCCGCGAGGTGCTCTTCAGGGACGTGGAGGAGAACGGATGAGAGGCCGCCCATGAACAGCAAGCAGCGCTGGGACGCAGTCGTCGTAGGTGCCGGGCCCAACGGGCTCTCCGCCGCCGTGGAACTGGCGCATCACGGAGGCCGGGTGCTCCTTCTGGAAGCCGCAGACCGGGTGGGAGGTGCCGCCCGTACCGAGGAGCTCACCCTCCCGGGATTTCATCACGACGTGGGATCGGCGGTGTATCCCCTGGGGGTGGGCTCTCCCTTCTTCGCCCGCCTGCCCCTGGAAGAACACGGTCTCGAGTGGATCCACGGCTCCGCGCCCCTGGCCCACCCCCTGGACGGGGGAAGGGCCGTGGTCTTGGAGCGCGACGTCCGGACCACCGCCCTGGGGCTGGGCGGCGACGCCCGCCGCTACGGGGCGCTCCTGGATCCCCTGGTGCGGCGGTGGCCCGACTTCGCCCGCCAGATCCTGGGCGCACCCCTCACGCTCCCCCGGGATCCCGTTCTCATGGCGCGCTTCGGCCTGTCGGCGCTGTGGCCCGCCGGCGCCCTGGCCCGCAGACGCTTCCACACGCCGGAAGCCCGTGCGCTCTTCGCCGGCAACGCCGCCCACGCCGCGCTTCCTCTCGACCGGACCCCCACCTCCGCCATCGCCCTGGTCCTCATGGCGGCGGGACACGCCGTGGGCTGGCCCGTCCCCCGCGGCGGAGCCGGCGCCCTCACCGGGGCGTTGGCTTCCTACGCCCGCTCCCTTGGCGTCGCCATTGAAACGGGTCGCCGCGTGGCTCACCTCTCCGAGCTTCCCCCTGCGAAGAGCGTTCTCCTGGATCTCACGCCCCGCCAGGTCCTGGAAGTGGCGGGAGACGCTCTGCCCGACGGGTACCGCCGCCGTTTGGAGGAATGGCGGTACGGTCCCGGAGCCTTCAAGGTGGACTGGGCCCTGGACGGCCCCATCCCCTGGGCGGCCGACGCGTGCCGCCGGGCCGTCACCATCCACCTGGGCGGCACACTGAGAGAGATGGAGGAGGCCGAGGCCCTTCCCTGGAAGGGTGAATCGGCCGAGCGCCCCTTCGTCCTGTTGGCCCAACCCACCCTCTTCGACCCCACGCGGGCCCCGGAAGGAAAGCACACGGCGTGGGCCTACTGCCACGTGCCCAACGGGTGGAGGGGGGGGGAGGAGCTCATGCTCCGCCGCCTGGAAGATCAGGTGGAGCGCTTCGCCCCCGGCTTTCGCGACCGGATTCTGGCCCGCTCCGTCCTCGGGCCCGCCGACCTGGAAGCGTGGAACCCCAACCTGGTAGGGGGCGACATCGGAGGCGGCGCCGTCACACTGGGGCAGACGTTGGCGCGTCCCCGCGCCTTTCCCGATCCCTGGTCCACACCCGTCCCGGGACTCTATATCTGCTCCTCCTCCACCCCCCCCGGCCCCGGGGTCCACGGAATGTGCGGGTACCACGCGGCGCGCCGGGCGATCCGGGGGAAAGCCTTGTCCTGAACGCGGGCTCATGAATCGTCGGCTGAAGCCGATCCTCTGAGGAGGTACATCAGATTCGTTTCCACCCACTTTTGCCACGGTGGAGAGCCCCAGTGAAGGACATCTTCGTTGCCCGCCAGCCCGTCTTCGACCAGCAGAAGAAGATCAAGGGCTTTGAACTTCTCTACCGACCCACCGCAACGGGAGAGACCGCGGAGGGCGAGTCGGCGCCACAGATGAGTTCCTCCGTGATGGTGGACGCGATTCTCGGGTTCGGTCTCCAGAAACTCACCGATGGGCATCCGGCGTTTCTCAACCTCCCCGAGTCCATGCTCATCGATGGTACCGCCGAGCTTCTTGATCCCGGCTCGGTAGTCGTCGAAATCCTTGAGGACGTGAGACCCACCCCAGAGGTCTTGGACGCCTGCCGCCGGCTCAAGAAGGCGGGGCATCGAATCGCCCTCGATGACTTTGTGGCCCTGGAGAACCAGATGAGCCTGCTGAAGGTTGCCGACATCGTGAAGGTGGATGTCTCGCAGGTTGGTGACCGTCTGACAAAGATAACCTCAGCCCTCACCTCCCACGGAGTCACCCTGTTGGCTGAGAAGGTCGAGGACACCGAAACCCACCGGCGCTGCCTCGACCTAGGATTCGTGCTCTTTCAGGGGTTCCATTATTTCCGTCCCGAAGTAGTTACGGGAAAGGACATGGCTGCGGGTTCTGTCGCGGTAATCCGCCTGATCAATCTCCTCCGGGACCCTTCCGTAACCGACAGGATCGTCGAGGAAGCCTTCCGCTCCGACCCTTCTCTGACCTACAAGCTCCTCCGGATGGTGAACTCAGCAGCCCTCGGGGGACGGGCTGTGGAGGATATCGGACACGCCCTCAGATTGATGGGGCGGGAACCGCTGTACCGTTGGATGCTCCTCCTCCTCATGAGCATCAACTCCAAAGGCAGCGGCGAGGTCGGCGCGGAGATCATCAAATCCTCTCTCCTCCGGGGAAGGATGTGCGAGGTGGCGGGAGATACAGCCCGCAATGCCTTCAATCGTGACATTCCCCCTGGAGGGACGCTCTTCCTCATCGGCCTCTTTTCCCAGATGGACCAGTTGGTGGGAATGCCGCTCCCGGAGATTTTGGAAAGTATCAATGTGGGGAACGATGTACGCTCCGCACTCCTCGAGCGAACGGGCAAGGCCGGTACTCTTCTCAATGCCGTAGAAGCCTACGTAGACGCCGAGTGGGAGAGAGCCCAGGACCAACTAGCAAACGTTGGGGTCGAGCCTGACGCAGTCTCTGACATCTACTTGGACGCGCTGAGCTGGGCCGGAGCCCGCATGGCCTTCCATCAGGCCGCGTGACGTTACAGAGAACTTCTGTCTGACTGAGGGAGCACCCCCCGATTGTGTGATGGGGGCCTCTCCCATCGGGGAGCAGTTGAACCCACGTCGAGGGAGACGGTAGCCTCAACTCGGTTCCCAAATCGTATTATAGATTGAGGTCGTAAGGCTAATCAACGAGGCGCGCTCATGACCTTGGAGGAACTCCGCAGCCGAATAGACGCGGGGGGGTGTCCCCCTGTCCGCCGACGATTGGGGCAAGCTGAAGGGTTCCCTGGAGGAGGTGGAACGTCACGCCACCTTCATCGCAGGAGATGTTGTCATCTACCGCTGGAATGACGGCTACCTCGCAGTCGAGGAACCTTCGAGGACGGAACGGGTCGTGCGTCGTCTGTCGAACCGAGAGGCAGTGCGGGCCTTCGTCGACAACCGTCTCGACACCTACGAGCGCATGTGGGACGGCTGCGGCTGCAAGGTGGACTACTACCACTAGGAGCCTGTCCGCCGTCCTCCCCTGTCCTCGGGACGTGGAAGGACGTCCAACCTCCCGTCAAGTCACTCTATTAGGTTCTCGTTCAGCGCGTACCGGATGAGGTCAGTATTAGTGGAGAAACTCATCTTCTCCATGACGCGAGCCCGATATGTGCTCACGGTCTTAGGGCTGAGATTCAATTCGCGGGCCACCTTGGTAACGGATTTCCCCGCCGCAAGCTCCATCATCACGTGGTATTCCCGCGCTGAGAGCGCTTCATGCGGCTTCCCTGCCCCCTCTCCCTGAAGGCCCAGAGCGAGGATCTCAGCCAGATTCGCGCTGATGAACCTCTTCCCTCCGGCAACGCGTCGGATGGCCCCGCCCAGAAGGTCCTCCGAACAATCCTTCGGCAGATATCCGGCGGCTCCCATCTTGAGAAGTCGGACTGCGTAGCGCTCTTCGGGATGACTCGAAAACACGAGAACCGCCAATCGGGACCGGAGCTCCTGCAGTTCCTCCATGAGTGGGATAATCGCCGGCCCCGGCATGCCGATGTCGAGGAGCAGTACATCGGCGTACACCCGTCGGACAAGAGAAAGTACTTCACGACCCGTGGTCGCCTCACCCACGATCTCCATGTCTTCCTGATCGCTGATGATCGCGCGCAGACCTCTTCGGACCACAGGATGATCGTCGGCGACGATTACTCGGATCATACCCCTCCCTCCGCGGAGCGGCCTACACTGTCACGTGAGGGTACCGGCGCTCCCGCCTCCTGTAAAGGCGGCT
The DNA here is from genome assembly GCA_046756305.1 of Gemmatimonadota bacterium. Lineage (GTDB taxonomy): Bacteria > Gemmatimonadota > Gemmatimonadetes > Longimicrobiales > Gaopeijiaceae > JBHHWB01. The sequence continues at coordinate 55,546 of JBHHWB010000008.1, read as the reverse complement.
TCCTACCTCCCCTCGGGTGGCGGGCTCGTTCCCGGCGGATGGCGATCGGCGCGTGGAGGAGATCTTCGCGGAGATGTTGACCTTCCAGGCTCTCCACCGAACTGCGTTCCTCAAATAGTTACGCCGCTACGCCGCCGTGGACGTCTCTCCCCCCCTGGCGAGCCAAATCGATTAGCCCCTCGGGGTCAAGAATCAGGCCCACTCCCCCGTCTCCCAAGATGGCGCCGCCAGAGATCCCCGGCGTATCCGCGACCTCCCCGCCCAGAGGCTTCACCACGAATTGCTGCTGATCCAAAATCTCATCCACCATCACCGCCGTACGGCGGGAGCTCTCACCCACGATCACCAGGATCGCCTCCCTCGGGTCTTCCTCCGCCTCGGGGACACCAAAAATCCTATGAAGCCGTGCCACCGGAATGAGGTCCTCGTGCAGAGTGACCATTTCTCCCTTCCCGGCAACAGTCCACAGGTCATCTTCCACCGGACGGAAACTCACCTGAATTTTCACGGTCGGAATGATGTACCTGTGGCTGCCTACACGTACCAACATGCCGTCGGTGATGGCCAGTGTCAGCGGCAGCGCGATGGAGAACCGTGTCCCCTCGCCGGGGGTGGAGGTGATGTCGATCCGGCCCCGCAGAGACTCAACGGCACGCTTTACAACGTCCATCCCCACGCCTCGCCCGGAAATGTCCGTAACCGTGTCGGCGGTTGACAGACCGGGATGTAGAATCAGGGCAAAGACTTCTTCGTCCGAAAGAACCTTGTCTTCTTCGACGAGCCCTCGCGAAATCGCCTTCTTCAGGATTTTCTCCCGATCCAGGCCCTTTCCGTCGTCCTCGATCTCCACCACCACGTTCCCGCCGGATTGGCGTGCCGTCAACAAAAGTCTTCCCACGGGAGACTTCCCCATCTTCTCACGGACTTCCGGCGGTTCGATGCCGTGATCGATCCCGTTCCTGACGATATGAATGAGAGGGTCGGTGATGGTGGCCACCATGCTGCGGTCCAGCTCCGTCTCTCCACCGTTGGTCACCAGTTCCACTTTCTTGCCGCTCTTGCGGCTGACATCCCGCACCACCCGCGAGACCTTATGGAACGCCGGCTTCAAGGGGACCATTCGGAGAGAGGTGGAAAGGTCTTGAAGCTCCCGCAGGATCTTATGGGACTGGCCGACCTTCCTCTGGAGCGCCCCTCGGTCATCACGGACCAGCGTGTCCTGGGAGATCATGGAGTGAGCGATGACCAACTCGCCCACAAGATCGACCAGCCGGTCCAGACGGTCGGTTCTGATCCTCACAGATTCATCCGACGAATCGGCCGCGCCCCCCCCGTTCGCGGCACCAGCCTTCTGTTCCTCTCCGATGCTCGGCTGAGGCTTGCGCGTGATCCCCGCGGATTCCCCTCTTGTCAGGCGGTCCGCGAGAGACGGATCTCCAAGAGTCTGCATGAGCTCGGCAAGACGTGCCGGAGCCAGCCACGGTTTCTCTTCCGTAGTCGCCGCGCGAACACCCACGAGCAAATCCCTCAACACGTCCGCCGACGCCAGAAAAAGGTCTGCCGCGCTGGCGGTGAATGGGATCGAGCCGTCCCGGATCTTATCCAGAATGCTCTCGGATTCGTGGGCGATTTCCGCAATGCTGGTCAGATCCAGAAACGCCGACACCCCCTTGATGGTGTGGAACGCCCGAAAGACAACATCCACACTTTCCCTCTGACCGGGATCCGACTCGAGGGCCAGCAGGGCCTGCTCCGCCTGATCCAGGTAGTCCAATCCTTCCGCCACGAAATCCAGAAGAAGCTGAGGATCGGCATCGGGTGTCGGAAATTCGGCCGGGGCCTGCGCTGCCGTGAGCTCCGGCTCCACCACTTCCGATTCTCCATCTCCGGAGATGTCCTTCCCAACCTTGAGCTCCACCTCCTCGACATCCTGGCGCCTCGAATCGGACACCGCCGCGGCCTCTCGTGAACTGACGCCGTGCGGCGATCTTTCCAGTTCGGCGTCCTCCAGTTCGTGCATCGCGGCTTCCAGCGCGTCGCTGAGTCTTTCCACGACCTCTCGGCGGCGAGTCTTACGGCTCTTCTTCTGGGCTACAACCGTCTCAAGTTCATCGCGAATCTCCTGAAATATCGCACCGGTCTCGTTCGAACCCTGCCAGGCGTCGACGGCGACATTCAGTTCGTCCAGGAGCGCCGCCAAATCTCTCTTGTCGGTGGGATCCATCTGGACGACATGCGATGCCACCGCGTCGAGGAATCCTTCATCGAAATCCGCATGCGTACCCTCGAAAACAGACGGTTCACCTGACGGACCCGCTTTTTCAGTCACTTCTCGCATCTCGTCTGTTAGGCTCCTCAGCCTCTCCGTCGCGGCGGCGTTCCCGGGATCGAAAAAGAGCCCTTCGATCACGTCACAGGCCTCCGCGACCAGGTCCTCGAAGCCCTCGCCCACCGTACGCTCAGACCCGTAGGCCCGTCCGATCGCTTCCAGGGCGGACTCCACCACTTCCGAAACCTCGGGACGACGCGCGATAACATTCTCGACCGCTTTCCGTACGTCTCCTTCCTTTGCAGTCCCGCTTTCCGGCCGTGTGGACTCCCGCAGCTCTGCAAGCCGGCGGATGAAATCCATGTCGATCTCCATCGCCCCTCTCTCCTGGATAAGTCGGCCTCTCCCACGAACGTCGCCCGTACTCGGCGGCGACGCCCCGGGGACCAGTAATGTCCTATTCGAACCAAGAATCCATGCTATACTGTCCGAGCACTCCGAATTCCCTACCGTACATCGGACGAGCGTAATGTTCCGCGTACAGGTGCTAGAGCCGCCTCCGCGATCTGTTCGAGAGGGACGACCTCCATGGCCGCATCCAGGGAAATAGCGGCACGCGGCATCCCGAAGACCACGGAAGTCTCCTCGTCCTGCGCCACCGTGTGCCCCCCGGCCTCACGAATCTGCTGGAGTCCTCGCGCCCCATCCGATCCCATTCCGGTCATGATCACACCCACCGCGTTTCTGCCCACCTCCCGAGCCACTGAGCTGAACAGCACATCAACCGAAGGACGGTGGTGGTTCACAGGGGGCCCCTTCCGGACCTTCACTTTCGTACGGGATCCGCTGCGCACGATCATTATGTGGTACCCGCCAGGAGCAATCAGGCAACGGCCGGGAACAATTGGATCACCATCCTGACCCTCCCGCACCTCCACCCGGCACGTGTCGTTGAGTCGCTCGGCAAAGGATCCCGTAAAGCCACCGGGCATATGCTGGACCACGACGATCCCGGGAGCATCCGCGGGCATCGAAGACAACACCACTTCCAGCGCCTTCGTGCCACCGGTGGAAGCACCCATGGCAATGAGCTTATGCGTCGTATTGACCCGACTGAGACCGACGGACTCGACCCTCGCCACCTTTGCCCTTGACTTGATGGTGGAACGCGAAAGGTCGGCGACGGCCGCAGCTCGGATCGCACGGGCAAGCGTCCGTCGCACCTCGGGAACCGAAAACTGCGATCCTGGTTTTGGAATAACCTCGACTGCTCCCAGTTCAAGCGCTTGGAGGGCCGTTTGACTGTTTTCCGGTGTCACAGAACTGACCACGACGACGGGAATCGGATGATGCTTCATGAGTTTTGCCAGAAAGGAGAGGCCGTCCATTCTCGGCATTTCTATGTCCAACGTGATCACATCGGGCGACAGTTCGGCGATGCGGTCCCGGGCCGCGTAGGGATCCACAGCAGTGCCCACAACCTCGATGCCCCCCAAGGCGGACAGCTCTTCGGCCAGGACCTTGCGCACCACCGCCGAATCATCTACAACCAGGACTCGAATCACGGAACGGTCTCCGCCCGGCACTCTTCTACGATTTCTATCCACGCCCGCGCCCGGCCATCCCCCACCCCGAACTCGACTTCCGCAACCCTCCGGCCATCCCCTCTTTCTACTGACTCGGGGCCACGCGCGACTGGAACACCGAGCAGAAACTCCGCCTCCGGGGTGGCCAAGGCCTGCACTGCGTTCCCACAGATGACGTTCGCGATCTCTCCAACGGCATCGGATACGATTTTCTCGTCGTCAATGTCCACCGCGCCCAGCATATTCGCGGCTACCTCTCGAGCCACCGCCCGGCTCAGGGATAGACCCAAGGAACCTTGCAGGGGACCAGCAAAGCAGACGCTTACGCTGTAGGCTAGATCCGCTTGTTCCTGATGTTCGAGAAGTTCTTCATCCGGAAAAACGAATCCCAACTCCTCAAAAGTCGAGCACACCGCCTCCCGCAGGGACGTCGGCACATGTTTGAACATCAGACACTCCCGTCACTTTTAGAATGGTTTCTCTGAGCCTCTCAGGGGTGAACGGCTTATGAACGAAATCCACCCCTTTCTCTCGGAGTCTTTCGATCCGCCCGGCACTGCTCTCCGTGGATACAACAACGACTGAGAGATCCCGGATCAGAGGGTCCTCCCGTATGGCGAAAATGAGTTCTTCTCCATTCATCACCGGCATATTGATATCGACGATTGCTAGGTCCACCCAGGAGTCGTTCAGGATCTCGAGAGCCTCGCTGCCGTTCCCGGCCTGGTGTAGCTCACCTATCGAAATCCCTGTCATCTGAAGCGTCCGTATGATCATGGATCGCATCACCGAGCTGTCGTCCACAACCAGTACATTCAAGTTCATCTCTCCATCCTCGGTGGCTCGGGGCTCCGTGGCACACGCCGTGATAGCGGGTAAGTTCGGCTGCCGGCTTTGACCTGAACGTCTCCCGTTGATACGTCCATGCTGATGGTCCTCGACACTCGCCCACCCACATCGTGATCGCGAAGAATCACACCATTCCTCCATAGAATCTTCTTGAATTCAACGTAGTTGCGCCGTCCTATCTGGAATCCGTCTGTCCCTGACCCGGAGGACATGCTGGCGCCTCCGGCTACACGAACGATGATGCGCTCCTTGGCAGCACCCAACGCATAGGCGGCCCTGAAGAGTACCGGGACACCGGTATCGATGAATCGTGCAGGGTTGCTCCTCCCCTTTTCGGGATTCACCTTCGCCGATGGCAGCATGGCATGGAGGAGTCCGGCCACCCCCGCCTCAGCGTCGTAGATGCAGATTCCCAGACAGCTTCCCAGTGCGTAGGTAACCAGGATGTCCGAGGGGTCACCCGAAACAGCCATGTCCGCGATGCCCACGACGACCTTCTTTCTTTTCCGATCTCCGGCGACTGCGGGACTCATGCTCCCTTCCTGTAGAGCGCCGGGCGCACGTAATCCAGGCCGTGACGCAGGGACGTCAGGCTCTCGGAATGACCCACAAAGAGAAGGCCCCCTGGCCTTAGCAGCTTCTCGAAGCGCTGCACCAGGACCTCGCGGGTACCTCGATCGAAATAGATCATCACATTTCGGCAAAAGATCCCGTCGAAAGGGCCCTTCATAGGCCATCGGTCCATGAGGTTCAGGCGTGCAAATCGCACCATCCGGCGCAGCCGTTCCGATACCTCGAAGACGCCGGACCCTGAGGATGTGCGGAAGTATTTCCGCCGCAAAGCCTCCGGTATTGAGGCCAACTGCTCTTCTCGATACAGACCCCTCTTGGCTTTCTCCAGAACGCGGTTACTCAGATCCGTAGCCAGGATCCGGCACGCCGGTCTTCCGTGGGTTCGTCCGCTGCCAGCGAACTCAGCGTATACCATGGCCACAGTGTACGGCTCCTCCCCCGAGGAACAGCCTGCGCTCCAGAGCGAATGAACCTGGCCCGGCGCCATCGTGGGTAGCCAGCTCTCCCGCATGTATTCGAAATGCGCATCCTCCCGAAAGAAGCTCGTCTTATTCGTGGTGAGAACATCCACCATCTCGGTGAGCTCCTTCCTCCCCTCCGCCGACTGAACAAACGCCAAGTATTCGCGAACAGAAGTGTGCCCCGTCGCACGCAGCCTGCGCGTAATCCGCGAGAGCACGAGCGGACGCTTGGTCTCGCTCAGGTTGATCCCGGCGATCTCATAGAGAAGATTCTTGATGACTGGAAACTGTCCCTCCAGGGCATCAGTCGCACCGCCATCCATCCGCCCGGCCGCAGCAGCGGCTTGAACACTCACTCCTCCACCTCCGTCGTCTCCAGGAATAGTAGATGAGCCGACACCGAGAGGCCCACAACGAGTAGCAGGACCATTAGCCAGCCGGGTGGGCGCATAACCAACACGGTGGCACCCAGGGATGTCCAGAGAACTGTGAGGGATGCAACTCTCACCCCGCGCGGGATCATCCGGTGGGCGCGATAGAGGGTCAGGTACCGACCGAACAACCTGTTCTCATACAGCCACCGCTCCAGCTTCCGAGACGTCCGGCTGAAACACCATCCAGCCGCCAGGAGGAAGCATGTGGTGGGGAGAAGCGGAAGGAACATCCCGATCACGCCGAGGGAAACGGAGAGCCACCCCAAGGCCAGAAGAGTGACGCGCCCGAATCCCTCCGGGTCCTTCGCCACCGGGCCCAGCTCCGCCATTATCACCGTCCCGCAGCCGCTCGGTCCCTGGTGTGTGTTCTGGGCAGCCGCGGGCGCCCCTCCCCCAACGACTCCGGGTGTCATGATCGCCCACCTCCTGCCCCGATAAAAGGTCCGGTCCTACCCGCTCGAAGCAGGGCCGTTCTGAAGTGCCTAGAACTCTTCAAGCAGCCCATCATCCTCGAAAGGAATCAGGCGACTTGCCCCAGCACCGGCCCCACTTTTTCCTGAATCGGCGCGGGAGAATGACGCCCCCCTTCCGGTTCCACCACCGGCAGGGGCCCCCTTCCCACCGTTCCTTCTGGGGGCTTCAGACACCGCACCCTCGCCGTTTAGCTTGAACCGTTGCACCAGAGCCTTCATCTCCTCGGACTGGCCCGTGAGCTCCTCCGAAGCGCTGGAGGACTCCTCCGCGTTGGCCGCCGTCTGCTGCGTGACCTGGTTCATCTGCTCCACCGCAGTGGTGATCTGAGTCACACCCTGCGTCTGCTGCTCCGAAGCGGTGGAAATCTCAGCCATGACCTCGCTGACCTTGCGAACCTGATCGCTGATCTCTTCCAGATTCTCGAGAACATCACGGTTCAGCTCGACTCCACCTTCGGCGTTGGCGACGGATTCCTCGATAAGCGTCGCCGTGTCTTTCGCCGCTTCCGCGGATCTCATCGCCAGATTCCGTACTTCCTCGGCCACAACGGCGAAGCCCTTCCCGGCGTCACCCGCACGAGCCGCTTCCACTGCGGCGTTGAGAGCCAAGAGATTGGTTTGGAAGGCAATCTCATCGATAGTCTTAACAATCTTGGCGGTCTCATCCGACGAATTCTTGATCTTCGCCATCGCGTCGGAAAGCCGGCGCATCGCTTCCACTCCCGAATCCGAAGACTGGCGTGCGGCGTCCGAAAGGCTCTTTGCCTCATGCGCGTTGCTCGCATTCTGCTCAGTCATGGATGCCACCTCCTGCAGACTCGAGGAAACCTCCTCCAGCGTGCTGGCCTGCTCCGATGTGCTCTGCGCAAGAGACTGGCTGCCGGAGCTGATCTCATCGGCGGCAGCAGCCACCTGCGCAGCAGCGGCCGCCACCTGGGAAAGACTCCCGTTCAGATTCTGAAGGGCGCGGTTCAGGGCTGCGGCAATTACGGCAAACTCGCCGGGGAGGTCTTCGGGAAGCGTCACCGTGAGATCTCCCTTGGAGATCGACTCGATAGCCTGGCCAATGAGTTTGGTCGCCTCTTTGGTACCCGAGATGTCCGTGGCGTACTTCACGACGCGGACGGGCTTCCCGTCCGCGTCAAGGATCGGGTTGTAGGCAGCTTGCAGCCAGATCTCCCGCCCGCCCTTCCCCACGCGGCGGAACTGCCCCACGTGGTACTCGCCTCGTGCGAGGCGTGCCCAGAACTCCCCGTACTCGGGACTGTTGGCCTCGGCGGTGTCGACGAAAATCCGGTGGTGTCGGCCCTTCACCTCATCAAGTGCATAGCCGGTGGCGGCGAGAAAGTTATGGTTGGCATCCAGAATGGTGCCATCCAGTTCAAACTCGATCCGGGCCTGCGTACGGTCGATGGCGTCGACCAGGCCCTGAACCTCCTGCTCGGAAGCCTTCATCTTGATCATCCGGTTGTCGGTGAGTGCCGTCACGACCAATCCGATGTCCACCTGGATCATCCGGGTGAAGGCGTCATTGAAGCGCTCGACTTCTTCCGGGGTTGCCCCCCCCGCACGAACGGCCTCCACCATCGCCTGACGGATGATCTCGTACATGGCGACATACCATGACGAGTCCAGATCTATCTCGTCGTGGAGCGCGCCCACATGTCGCCTGACCTTCACGTACGCATCGTCGATCCTTCCCTGGAAAAAGCTCCCCACGTATTGAATCACGCGGGGACGCTGCCGTTCCACGGTCGTATGCTTGACGAGAATCGACTGGGTGACGGGATTGGCCTGCACATGCGCATAGAACCGGTCCACGAGCGAATTCATGACCGTGCTGGCTTCATCGGCCCAGGCCGCAACGATACCGACATCCTCTTCCGTAAGGGAGTTGAATCGGATCCGCTCCAGCGCATCGTGGTCGGTCACAGAGATCTGCCCCGGCCTGTAGCTCTTCACAGGATGCTGGTCGGAAGGGGAGGTAATCCGCTCCACTCCTGCGGGCGCCTGAGCTGCCCGCGTAGCAACCGCGATGGGTAGGACACTCTTGAGAAACTCGGAAAACATGGGGTGGACACTCCGCTGGAATTGTGAACGCACTGCCTTCAATGAAGAAACGTGATGCTTCTGCCAGATACTTCAGGCCGCCGAATCAACGGCAGCTCGAAGCTGTGAAAGGTCGACATCGCCCTCGGTCATCAGCGCCTTCTCGATGTCGAGGAGCAGCTTGATCCCGCCTTCTGACTTCCCGATCCCCAGGATGTAGTCGGTGTTCACATCGTGACCAAGGGAGGGGGCGTCGACGATCTCTTCGCCGTTGATGTCCAGGACTTCAGAGACCTTATCGACCATTACGCCCATGAGGTTCTCCTGGCTCTGGACGACAATGATGCACGTCTCCTCCGTTTCGGGAACCGGGTCCATTCCGAACTTGACCCTTAGATCAACCACCGGAATGACTTTCCCCCGGAGATTGACCACTCCCCGGACGAAGTCCGGCGTGCGGGGCACAACCGTCACAGGGAGCAGACCGATGATCTCCCGAATCCTCAGGATTTCGATGCCGTACTCCTCATCATCGAGAAAGAAGCTCAGATACTTTCCGCCCCTACTCTCGACCTCAGACTCCGCGACTCGATCGGTTCCCTGAGTGTTCATCGATTCCCCTCATGTGAGGCCCGGCCGGGACAGCACCAGGACTCCGCAACGTACGAAGCTGCTCCTCCATGGCGGATGTCCTTCCATGCCAGGCGTGGTTTCACCTGATGGGAGAGGGTCGGCACACACGAGGAGAACAAGATCAGCGATGCACCCGACAGAGTGACGGCGTTCACCCCTTTGGGGTGTAGGCATTGCCCTACATCCAGACCCTCACCGTCTTCTCTGGGATGGTCCAGCGCCGGCACACGTAAGAAAACCCCCCGACGCTGAAAAGCGTCGGGGGGCCTCGCCGTGTGAAGTGCCCCGCCAGGGACTCGAACCCCGAACCTACTGATTAAGAGTCAGTTGCTCTACCAGTTGAGCTAGCGGGGCGGGCTTCCTTCCGCCCGCATCCGCAGGGGCAAAGCCTCCGCGGAAGGGGAGCAAGAAAAGCTACTTTCTGAGCCGTCGGCGTCAACCCGGGGGTTCGACGGTCACGTTGACGTCGATGCCGCCGCGCACACTCTGCGTGACCACGCAGAAGTCTTCGAAGATATCCAGGCAGCGGTCCAGCCGCCCGCTGGGCACACCTTCCATGACGGGTTCGAGTACCACGTCCATGCGGCCGATGCGCAGGCGCCCCTTCTCATTGCGGGTCATGACGCCGCTCACCCGGGCCGTGAGTCCCTGCACTTCGACCCGGGCCTTCTGCAGACAGAAGAGGAGGCTGGCTGCCAGGCAGTTGCCTACCGCCGCACCCAGGAGGCGGGAAGCGTTGGGCCCGGCATCCTCCCCCAGCGGCTCGGGTTCGTCCACCAGGATGGTGGGCCAGTCAGGGTTGTCGAAAGCCACGTCGAACTTGTAGCCCTCCTGCAGCGTCACCGTCAGAGAGAACGCAGCTTCGCTCACAATGGCCTCCTTTGAAGAGTACGGAACCCGGACGCGCGCCATGCAGGTCGGCGGAGCGCCGACCCTTCCAAGGTCACACCGGGCGCCGCAGGGCGGAAGATCCGTCGCAATGATCCGGGAAAATCCCCTCGGAACGTGTAGGGTTTCCTCTTACAGACAACTACGGAGGTACGGTGCGATGATGGGATAGAGCGTCCCAGGGCATCCGGCGGAACCTACGCCGGAGCCAAGACGTCGACCCCTACCGGAGGTACGTATGCGGAAGGTAACTGCGCTATCTCTGACGCTGTTCGCGGTGGCGTGCGGCGGGCCCGAACCTCAGCCCGCCGACACGGGAGCCCAGAGCCTGGCCGCCGCGGAACGCGCGCCCATCGCCCTTACCCCCCTCCAGGAAGAGGGGCGTCAGATCTATCAGACCATCTGCTGGACGTGCCACGGCCCGGCGGGACGCGGAGACGGCCCGGCGGTCAAAGCGGGCGCCGTGGCCGCGCCGCCTTCCTTCCACGCCAAGGACTACGCCGAGGCGCCCGTGGATCGCCTGGAGCGCCGCTTCCGGGTGGGGATGGAAGGAGCGGACCCCAACCATCCTCACATGCAGTACGTAGCGTCGGTCATCAGGCCGGAGCGGTTCAGGGCGGCGCTGTCCTACATCCCCGCCCTCTCCTACCCCCCGGAGATCCCCGGAAGCACCATTGCCGGGCAGAAACTCTACAACTTCCGCTGCGCCGGATGCCACGGAGAAGACGGGCGCGGGAACGGTCCGGCGGCCGAATCGCTCCAGCCCATGAAGCCGGCCGACTTCACCCGGGACACCCTCATCGCGGCCAAGGACTGGGACGCCGTTTACAACCGGATCCGTGAAGGCGGCCAGAAGGTGCACGGCTCCTCCATGCCCGCCTGGGGAATCGTCCTCTCCGACGCCGAGATCTGGGACCTGGTGGCCTATCTCGCCACCTTGCAGCCCGGGCTCCTGAGCCCGCCTCGCTGGGCGAAGTAAAGAGGGAGGTGGATCAGGACGATCCCTCGTCCCCGAGGACGTCGGGTCGCAGGCCGTTGAGGATGTAGAAGGCGACGGCGTCGATCTCCCGGGGCGTGATGCCGGCGACGCCCCACGTGGGCATCCCGGCGGCGTGCCCCACGAACACCCGGTGCCGGACGGAGTCCAGCGACGCCAGGGGCCAGTCCGGCTCCACCAGGGAAGGAACCTCCAGCCCCCGGGTCGCGCCGAACGGCCCGTCTCCCCGCCCCAGGGTGCCGTGACACTTGCGACACTCGGAGGCGTAGACCGCGTTCCCGTCCAGAAGCCGAAGACTGTCCGACGCCCACGTCACCGTATCGAAGAGGGCCGCCGAATAGAGTCGCTCGGCCTCGGCCACCCGGGCTTCCCGGTCGGGGGGCTCGAACTCGTGCTTTCCGCACGCGACCGCCCCGAGGGCCAGGAGGAGCGCCACGGCTTCCCGCCTCATGGCGTGCTGCTTCCCGCTCCGTCCCCGGCGCTGTCCCCGGGAGCCGGGTGGGCCTGAGGCACCTCGGGCGCCAACGCCCTTGAGCGCCGCAGAGCGTCTTCGGCGGCCGCGCTGTCCCCCAGAGCCTTGCGCGCCATGTACACGCCATACCACCCGGCGGCATTGTGCCCGTCCAGCTCCGTCACTTTCTCATAGTGGGACAGCGCCCCGTCGTAGTCCTTCTCCCGGAAGGCCTGGGTCCCACTGTCGAGTTGGGCCAGGACTTCGGGGTCCATCCGGTCCCGAACGGAAGGCGACTCGCTCTGTTCCGCGGGAGCTTCCTCCTGCTGGGACGTGGGTCGGCACCCGACGCCGACGGCCAGGGTCAACACGACGGCGACGGCGCCGGCCAGGAATCGGCCGACGGCCGGCGAGAGTTTCTTCTTCATGATCCGTTTCCTTCCAGAGGATTCCTCAGATGGCAGGCCAGGCAGGACCGCGGATTGCGGGCCCATGCCGCCCTGGCGTCGAATTCGCGGCTGTGGGGGCTGACCTTGAATGCGCCCAGGATGCCGTGGCACTGCAGGCACTCCTTCTGCTCGTGGCACGATACGCACCCCTCGAGATTCTGGCGCGCCGCCTGCCCGTGGCGCAGAAGCCACAGGGGTTCGGCGTCATGGAATCCCGGCCCCAGCCGCCCCGAGCTTCCCATGCCGCTCTCCAGGTGGCACTGGCGGCAGAAAGCGGCCGCGTTGTGACAGGTGGCGCACTCCTGTTCCTGGCCGTATGCGTCGGCACTATGGCGCGTCACAAAATCGGCGGGATGATAACCACCGTTGGACGGTCCGTCGTGGCACGCCACGCAGTAGCTTTCCTCGTGACAGGTCATGCACGAACCGTCGTCCACTGCGGCCAGAGTCGCATGCGCCCGGGGGAAGAACAGGGAAGCATGGCTCCCGGGCGGACGGGCCTCCAGTCCCACGCCTGGAGCGGCCACGTCAGCCCGGGCGGGCATCTCGGCCACCACATCGGGAACCCGCGCCACATGGCACGTCAGGCAGTCGTCGGCAGTGTGGCAGGCATCACAGTCGGCCGCCCCGGCCTGCACGCCGTGGGCAGAAAGCCACCCTTCATCCTCGTGGGAAGCGGGTTCGGGATAGTGGGCCACGAAGAGGGGAAGACGCATATCCGGCGGCGCCGCAGCCACCCCCTGGATGGCCGACAGGTCGGTGGCCACATGACAGGAGGTACAGCGCTCCTGCGTATGACATGTTGCGCATCGGTCCACGTCCGTTGCGGCGTCCTTTCCGTGGCCCTCCAGGACGAAGCCGGAGCGCTCATGATCCGAGGGAACCGGAAGCTCCTCCATCCGCCCCGGTTCCCAGCCCGTTTCGGCGAGAGGCACATGGCAGACGGCGCAGGCCGCGTCTTCCTCATGCCGACGGGCTTCGTGGGCATGGCAGGAGAAACACGTCTCTACCTGCACCGTATCCGCCACATCCATGTACGTTCCGCCGGGGTGACCGTGGCAGTCGCCGCAAGCGCGCGCCGAATCTCCGGCTTCCTCCAGGTCGCTTGCGTGCTGGACATGATCAAAGCGTACGTTTCCCGCCCGCGGCGACGGCCCGCTCCACGCCACCCGGTCCTCGTCCACCCCGTTGTGGCACCGCTCGCACGCCTGGACTTCGGGATAGAGGGTGGCGGCCTCTCCCGTCTCCACGCCCTCGTGGCATCCCGTGCACACCGGGAAGAGCTTCTCGTGGTCCGCATGAGGAAAGCCTTCCTCCTGGAAGGCGCCCCCGGCCAGAGCCGCCAGTCCGGCGACGAGCAGCACGGCGGCGGCGGTGACGGCGCCCCGCGCCCACCCCGGGTTCGCGCGATTCGTCTTCATGGCCGTCCCCCGGATGAGAGACCAGGATCCCGCCCCACACGAATCCGCAGGGCCGTCCAACCACGATTCTGGTTCCAGGGCTCATCCACGGCGCCGCCGGAATTCTTCAGGCGCATGAGGGAGTAGCCCCCGCTGAGGCTCATGCGCGGGGAGATCTCCAGGTCCGCCATGATGCCTCCGCCTAGGGCCCGCCCGTCTCCCACGCGGAACTGCTCGATCTGCTGGAACGTCGTCCCGGAAAGGGCGACCATGACCCCCTCGCGCGGCGTCCATCGCAGCGCCGCATCCCCCGACGAAAGGTAGCCGCCCGGCCCCCATTCCAGCCGGTAGCTGCCGTCCACGAGGAGGGTGGACAGAAGGCGCAGCCGCACACCGGCTCCTGCCCTCCACCCCGAATCTTCGAGGGGTTCGAGCACTACGGTCGTTCCCGCGTCTCCGTAGCGGCGGTACCCCCCGGACACCCACACGGCGGCTCGTGTCCCCGGAGACCAGCTCATGCGGAGCGTGCCCTCGTGGTAGGCGACGGGCTCGAAGAATCCCCAGATGGTGGAGAGGGAGAAATAGGGCACGTATCTGCGGGCCGATGCTTCCACGAGCCATTTCCCGTCTGCGAACGGGATCCCCAGGGTGAAGTGGCCTTTTCCAAACCTGGAGAAAGCGAAATCGTAGTCCACGGATCCGCGGATGCGAGCTCCGGGAAAGGCGGAACTCACGTCCACGGAGGCACGCTCCGACTCGAGCCCGGAACGATCCGCAAGGATCTCCCGTTGATAGCGGGCGGTCACCGACGTCGCACCCAGGTGGGCCCGCAGGGATCCGCCGAGGAGGTAGACACTCTGGTCGGGAAAGAAGTCCTCCAGACCCCGGAGTGCGTCCTTTGCCGGCTCCCGTAGCGCACGGGCCAGCGACCGGCCGCCATATCCTTCGACTGTCGCCCGCCCCGCGCGAAGCGAGAGCCACGCGCCGTCAAAGCCGGAAAATCCGAGGCCGGAACGGGCCTCCTGTCTGCCCGCACGCACCCGCAGAGGACCCCGCACCCACTGGGCATAGGCGAGTAGAGCGTCGAAGCGGTCGTCGGTGCGGGGCCAGAGAAAGTCACTCCCCATCCGCGCCCGCCCCCTCAGCAGCGTTGTGAAGGAGAGTCCCCGGATCCCGAATCCCCACGCCGTGAGGCTCACGTCTTGGGTGGCGGCCACTGATGTCACGGTGGGAAGGGCCCGGTATGCAACGCACTCGAGACCGGTGGCGCAGAAGGCCCGCCGCCCACCGATGTACGGGACTCCGTCCACCTCGGTGACCCGATCCGGAGAGACCGTGTCCACCGCGAGGGGGCGCATCTCCACCATCTGCACCGTGCTCCCCACCCATCCCCTCACCCCCTGGGACCGGGCGGGAGTGGGAAGCAGAGAAAGGATCACGAAGAGCAGAGCCGGAAGCGCCGCCGACGTAGGCCTGAGCTTCCGTGCAGCGTATCCGAATTTCGTGCCGGCACGCAGGGAGCGCTCCGCGCCGCGTTTCACCTCCATCCTCCCGGTGCCCCTCACGGGACCCTCCCCGCACGGGAAACGTGGGGAAGGAGGTGGCAGTCCACGCACTCCTCCCCCGGTTTGTGATCGGACTCATCCTGGTGACAGGAAAGACACACCTGGCGGGCCCGAATCTCGCTCACCTGCAGAGGCGGATCCACGTGGCAGCCCGCCCCGGTGCAGGTCAGATGCGAGGCCTCCCGGGGATGCGCCCCCTCGGGGGCGGGTACGTGGCAGGCGGTGCAGTCCACGTCGGGCTCGTGGTGATCTTCGTGGCACGCCAGGCAGTCCACGTCCCGCGCACTCAGCTCCAGGCCGTCGGTGTGGCATTCGCCGCAGGCGAGGTCCTCATGGTCCGGATGTCGGAAGGGAAGCTCCCGGACGGATTCTCCGTCAACGGTGAGGTGGAGGGGGCGCGGGAGTGGCACAGCGTCGGCGGGCGCGTCGGCCGGGGTGTGGCACGTGGTGCACGGATCGCGCTCCTCGGCGGCGTGATGGCAGCTCCTGCAGTCGTCGATCCCGGTGACCTTGAGGGCCCCGTGGCGCTCATCAGCGGAGTGACACTCGAGACACTCCACGTCCCTATGTTCTCCATGACGGAAAGGCACGCCTTCCACTTCCTGGGGGAAGGGGGGCTCGGGTGCCGCCGCATGGCTCCAGGGATGCGTCGCGGGATGCTGAGGCGGGAGCGCCACCCCACCGCCGATGCCGCCGAATTCCTCCGGTGCGATCCCGCCCGGAGGGATGTCTTTGAGGACATCGGCATGACACGCCAGGCAGTTGGTGTCCTCCACGTGAAAATCATGAGCATTGTGGCAGTTGCTGCAGTCTTCCAGCACGCCCGGTTCCATCCCCCGGTGGAAGGGAGACAGGGTGTCGGGCTGGGCGTGGCAGCCCGCATTGGTGCAGGACTCCACCGCGTCCTGGGGACGCTCCTGGGTGTGGGCGTTATGGCACGCTCCACACGCTCCCGCGTGGGGATCGGGATCGGGCAGCTGCACCATGGAGCGCATGGTATGACAGGAGAGGCACTCGCTCTGGTTCGGGCGGAGAACCTTCAGCGCTGAATCCACCGGCGCCAGCGTGTCGGTGGGCACGCTGAAGCCGTGGCACGCGGCACAGTGGACGGTCAGGTCCGCCATGCCGGCCAGGCGGATCTCGCTGTCCTCATGGCACCCCGATTGGGAGCACGTCTGATCGGCCGCGGCGAACTCGTGGATGCCCACGGAGTGACACTCCACGCACTGAAGACCCTGGAGGTCGGGGTCGTCGGACTCGAGGTGCACCCGGTGGCCCGCCGTCTGAGCCACCACCTCCCACTTTTTTGGATCGCCCTTGATGTGGCACTCGGCACAGACGCGATTGGGAACCTCGGCGTGGGTGCCCAGCTCCTCAGGGTTCTCGATGACCTGGGTCAGGGCCATCTTGCTGCGCGTGATGATGTCGGGCTGGTGGCAGGCCTTGCAGGAAAGCCCCCGGTGGGCGCTGCGGGAGAATCGCTCGAAAGGCTCCTGCATGAGGTGGCACGACATGCAGAAGTCATTGTCGTGCTGGATGTAGTCATACGTACGGTACGCATAGTATCCGCCAGCGGTCACGGCACCTGCGATCACCACGCCAATGAGGGCCAGCGCCGGCCCTGAGAGGCGGCCCAGCCATTGCCGCAGGCGGTCAGGCAGATTCCGCACGGAAATGCTCATGCCGTAACCTGAGCCGCTTCACGGGCACGCGTCCAGTAGGGAATTCCCTGAAATACACGTCGTCTCACAGGTCCCCTTCCTCACGAACCAACGGACAGGGGCGCACGGCGCCTGGTCCGCAGCACGGGAGCGGCCGTCCGGCAGGATGCCGGACGGCCGCGGGTTCATGGAAAACCGATGTCCGGATCTTCTCCGGAACGTCCGTTACCGGCCGTCGGGTTTGATCCGCCGCTCCAGAACCAGGTCCGGAGAGGAGAGGGCGACCCCGTAGGTGTCCTTCACAGTCTGAATGCTGGCGATGAGGAGCTGCTCGGTGAGGAACGGGTTGTGCACCGCCGCGCTCGCATAGGCAAGCTTGGGATCGGGGCGTCCCGCTCCACCGAATTCAGCCAGTTTCAGGTTGAAGAAGGCGCCTTCGGCGATGGTGAACTTTCCGTCGGTCGCGTCGATCTCACCCCCCGAGGAGTCCAGATTGGGATCCACCTGGACCAGGAGGTTCTTGAGCTCCTCCGCCCAGAACTGGAGGGAGGTGGTAGCCGAGCTCAGCGCCGAAGCCGCCGCGGTCTCGGAAGTATGGCATCCCGCCGCCGTGCAGCCCTGGAAGGAACGATCGTCCACCGTCATGCCGCAGTCACCCGCACCGGGAATGCCCTGTTCGTCGTAGCAGGGAATGGCGTTGAAGCTGTGCCCCACGGCCTTGAAGAGAAAGTCTCCCGTCTCCGGGTCAGTGACGGTCTGAGAGGCCACATGGCAGGTGGCGCATAGCTTCTCATTCCCCTCCGATCCGTGGGACGCCACGATCTCCCCGCGATTGATGGTCAGGCCCGGAGGGAACCAGCCCACGTCGCCTTCCAGGAGGCCCGTCTCGGGAGCATGAGGAACCAGGCCGTGGGACGACGTGGCGTCAGGCTCCGTGCGGCGATCATGGCACTTGGAGCAGAGGTTCTCCTGGATGGAAACCCCTTCGATGGGGAACCGAAGCTGCGCCTCGTTGTCATCGGCGTGCGGGTCGTGGCAGACGACGCAGGTCTGGGAGAAGAGCTCGTCGTCCTTCTCCAGATAGTTGGTGTTGATGCCCCACGACTTCAGCGCAGCGCCGCCTTCGTGACAGGTGTTGCAGTATTCTCGTGCGGCGGCAAAGCCAATGAGCTGGCTGTGCCCCGACTGCTCCCACTGCTCCACGAAGGGATGGTGCGTATCCTGATGGCACTCCCCGCAACCGGTGGTGTTGTCCAGCCCTACCGTGGCCGCCGCCAGCGGCACGTTCGCGCTGGTGGGGTTCGTCACGTGGTCCAGACCGGGACCATGGCACGACTCACACTGCACATCTTCATAGCGGGGGTCCTGGGTGGCCGTATATCCGCCGGCCTCGGTGGCGGGGTTACCCAGCTCGGAGACGGTGTGGCACCCCTCACAGAACGTCTGTGCGGCTCCGCTTTCCTGCAGTCCCGCCCAGGCGGAGGCATGCTTGGTCTTGGCCCAGTCGGTCTGCTTCTCGATGTGGCAGTTGCCGCAGACGGTAAGCTTGGAGTCGTGGTCGGAATAGCCTACGAAGTTAGCTGCCGCCGACGGGACCTCTTCGAAGAGCTCTCTGTCCCGGTAGACGATCTTCTCGTCCACGCAGGACGCGAGGGAGGTGAGGACCAGCACCGCACACCCGGCCAGAGCGACGAACGTCGTCCGGTTTCCCATGATCTCCTCCTTATGCGGTCCGGAACCGGGTCCGACCCGGCACCGGGATGTTCCTGCGGGAGGGCCACATGTGAATGATAGTGCGACACCGGAATTGTCACAAGGGGCTCGTACGGGAAATTACGGACCCCGAAAGCCTCCGGTGAGCGAAAACGCTCACCCTGTTGCGCGGCCGTGGAACCGCCGCTCAGCGCCCGCCCAGGCTGGAGTAGAGGGTGGCGACGAAGTTGTCCTCCGCCTCCCGGTCCTGGCCCCACGCTGCAGCCCACCGCGCGATAGGGCGCGCCTCCTGAATCTCGGCGAGCGACATCCCGCGATCCATGGCCCGCCGCACCGCCTTACGCATCCCCTTCAGGGCGTCGGCGTAGCCCCGCAGGTCGGCCCGGGTGGCCAGAGGCCCGTGGCCCGGGATCACCCGGGTGTCCGCGTCCATCACGGCGAGGGCCCGGCCCACCGCGGCGATGAGTCCGTCGATGGATCCCCCCGAGGCCGTGTCAATGAAGGGGAAGCGACCATGGAAGAAGGTGTCTCCCATGTGGACCACATTGGCCCGGCGGAAGTGGATGATGGCGTCGCCGTCGGTGTGGGCGTGGGCCACGTGGAAGGCGTGGAGGTCGTCGCCGTTGAGATGGAAGGTGATGTCCTCGGTAAAGGTCACCACGGGCAGCGCGTCCTCGGGGGCGGCGGGCACGTCGGTGGGGGGACGGCCCACGCGTTCCAGAACCTGGTCCATGCTCAGACGCACCCGCACGTTGTCGTGGGCCACCAGGAGGGCCCCCGCTTTGCCCATCTCCTCGTTGCCGCCGGTGTGGTCGCCGTGCCAGTGGGTGTTGAATACGAAGCGCACCGGCTCGCCGGAGATCTCGCGGATGGCGGCCAGGATCTTCGGGGTGAGAGGCGCAAACTGATCGTCGATGACGAAAACGCCGTCGCCACCCACACTCAGGCCGATGTTCCCGCCCCGCCCGACAAGCATGTACACACCGTCGGCCACCTCCTGCGTTTTGACGGTGACGGCGTCCCAATCCTGGGCGGTGGTCCTGCCGGGAAGAGCCGCAAGGAAGGCCGCGGCCAGCGTGAGCGCGCCGAGTCCGCTCCGGGCCCCACGTCCGCACAGGCCGTGGACTCGGAAGACACGAGGGGGTGTGGGCATACGCAGGGACATGGGTTTCCTCCCGAATGAGCCGATCCGAACTGGGCGAAGCGGGAAGAAGGTGGGGCACGAGTCCCCGGCGCGAAAGAGCGGGAGGGGTCCGCCAGATGACTCGGACGGCTTCCCCTAAAACGCGTCCAGTCCCGTGATGGTCTGGCCCAGAATGAGGGAGTGGATGTCGTGGGTTCCCTCGTAGGTGTAGACCGACTCCAGGTTGGCCATGTGGCGCATGGAGTGATACTCCGCCAGGATACCGTTGGCGCCCAGGAGGCGGCGGGCCTCCCGGGCCACGTTGGCCGCCATGTCCACGTTGGCCCGCTTGGCCAGCGATACCTGGTACGGAGTCATGGTCCCTTCATCCTTCATGCGCCCGAGCCGGTAGGCCAAGAGTTGGGCCTGGGTGATTCCGGTGAGCATGTCGGCAAGACGCACCTGCTGGATCTGTTTCTTGCCGATGGGCTCGCCGAACATGACCCGCTCCTTGGCGTAGGAGCGGGCTTCGTCGAAGCAGGCCATGGCGGCGCCCACCGCGCCCCAGGCGATCCCGTAGCGGGCCTGGGTCAGGCACATGAGGGGGTGTTTGAGCCCCCCGGTGCTCCCGGGGAGCATAGCGTCCTCGGGGAGCTCCACATCCTCCAGGACCAGCTCACTGGTATCCGACGCCAGCAGGGAGAGCTTCCCCTTCTGGTTGCGCGCGCTGAACCCTGGGGTGTCGGTGGGCACCACGAAGCCGCGGATCGCCTTGGCGTCGCCCGGCTCTCCCGTCTGGGCCCAGATGACGGCCACGTCGGCCATGGATCCGTTGGTGATCCACATCTTGGCGCCGTTGAGACGCCACCCGTCGGACGTGCGCTCCGCCCGGGTGATCATCCCGGCGGGGTTGGAGCCGTAGTCGGGCTCGGTGAGGCCGAAGCATCCCACCGCTTCGCCCGATGCCAGGCGGGGAAGCCACTCCCTCTTCTGCTCCTCGGATCCGAAGGCGAAGATGGGATACATGACCAGGGCGCCCTGCACCGACGCGAAGGAGCGGATGCCCGAATCCCCCCGCTCCAGCTCCTGCATGATGAGGCCGTAAGCCACGTTGTTCAGCCCCGCGCAGCCGTACTCCTCGGGGAGGTTGGCGCCGAGGATCCCCAACTCCCCCATCTCCGGGATGAGCTCGCGGGGAAAGCGGTGTTCGATGTAGGCGTCCCCGATGACGGGCATGACCCGGTCCTCCACCCAGTCGCGGAGGGTGTCGCGGACCATGCGCTCCTCCTCGGAAAGGAGGGCGTCAACGTCGTAGAAGTCGATGCCTTGGAATTTGCCGGCCATGGATCTAGCGGAGTTGGAAGCGAAGGCGTTGGAACGGGCCGCACAATCTAACCAAAGGACGGGCCGGCAACGAGGCGCCTACGTCCGCTATCCGCGCCCAGCCGGGTCCCCCTCGTCTCCGGGAGGCGCGGCGGGAGGGACCGCCTCCACGGCCCGGGCGTTCCGGAAGCGCATTCCCCCGTAGATGATCTCCCGGGCGATGCGCGATCCGATCCACACGGCGGCGGCGACGGTGGCGAGCCAGGCACCGGGGATGAGGTCCGTGGGACGGATGGCGATCCACACGAAGGCGGCGACAAGGAGCCCGAAGGCGAAGCCGGCCACCCAGCCCCACGCCGCGGCCCGGTTGCGGGCCCGCGCACGGCAGCTTTCACACCAGAGGAGGCGGTCCAGCTCCACGACGTCGCGGACCTCCAGGCAACGCACGCAGGTGACGTGTCCCTCGGGATACCGGTCCCGCCATGTGGGATGCTCTTCGACCATGAGGCCTCCCGCGCCCTCTCCCTCTGCTGTTGACCCACACTCCCGGCAGCGACGGCTAACCCAGCTCCGCCACCAGGGCCCGGGTGAACTCCTCCGTGGTGGCGTCGCCGCCCATGTCCACGGTACGAACCTCTCCCTTCCGCACCACAGCGTCCAGGGCGTCGCGGATGCGCCCGGCCGTTGCGCCCTCGTCGAGGTGATCCAGCATCATGCAGGCTGACAGGAGGAGTCCGGTGGGGTTGGCGATGCCCTTCCCGGCAATGTCGGGCGCCGAGCCGTGGACCGCCTCGAACATGGCGCAGTCGTCGCCGATGTTTCCCGCCGGAGCAAAGCCCAGGCCGCCCACCAGCCCTGCCATGAGGTCGGAGAGGATGTCCCCGAACATGTTTTCCATGACCAGCACGTCGAAGCGATAGGGATCCAGGACGAGCTGCATGGCCGTGGCGTCGATGATGCGGTCCTCCCACTCGATCTCGGGATACTCCTTGGCCACCTCGTGGGCTACCTCGAGGAAGAGACCCTGGGTGTACTTGAGGATGTTGGCTTTGTGGGCAAGGGTGACCTTGCGCCGCCCCTGGGCCCGGGCGTATTCGAAGGCGTAGCGGCTGATGCGCTCAGCGCCGAAGCGGGTGATGATCATGACTGACTCGGCAGCCGCTCTGGGATCACCTTCCATCCCGATGAAGTGCTCCACGCCCACGTAGAGCCCTTCCGTATTCTCCCGGATCAGCACCAGATCGATGTCCTCGTAGCGCCCTCCCGGAACGAGGGTGCGCACCGGCCGAACGTTGGCGTAGAGGTCGAACTCCTTGCGGATCTGCACGTTGATGGAGCGGAAGCCCTTCCCCACCGGCGTGGTCAGGGGGCCTTTGAGGACGACCCCATTGCGGCGGATGGATTCCAGGGTGTCGTCGGGGAGGAGGCGGTTCACCGCCTCCAGAGCCGCAAGCCCGGCGAGCTGCTCCTCGAACTCCAGGTCGGCGCCCGCCGCCCGCAGAATCTTCAGCGTGGCCCGGGTGACTTCGGGCCCGATGCCATCCCCGGGGATGACCGTGACAGTTCTTGACATGATGGCTTCGTCTCAAGGTCCCGTAGAGAACGGCCGCGCGGCGCGGGCGTCGCCTACCGGCGGGACGTGTATCGTGGATTGTATTCGAACTCGGTGTGGTCTTCGCCCCAGCGCACCAGATCTTCCAGGAGCGAGGGATGCCGGGTCCCGTCTCGGCGGGCCTTTCCGGCGATGTTCAGCGACCTGCGCCACTGGACTCCGGAAAGGGCGTCGCGGGCGAGGAGGGCGCGCGCCACCTCCGGACCGTCCTTCACCTTGGTGATCACGCGTACCGCCGCGAGCCCCGGATAATTCTCGAAGAGCTGAAAGGTCTCCTCGGAAAAGAGGAGGATGTAGGGTCCCACCTTGGCCCACAGCGTACCGCCCCGGCGGAGCTGAGATGCGGACTGAGTGACGGTGATCTCTGCCACGTTCCCGCTGATGCGGGCTTCCAGATCCCCCTCATAGTGATAATGAGCTTCAACCTCTTCCGCCGTGGGAAGAGGCAGGTTGTCCTGGGTAGGGGCGCATGCGCCCACGGCCAGAGACACGGTCCCGGCCAAAGCCAGGATGATTCTGAATTTATCGGTCACGATTCGCTCAAGAACGTTCTTCATGGATGATCGCCGGCGATGCTGTGGTTCGGTGCTACGGCCTCGCATACCACAGCAATGTCCGGGCCAGAGCGTCCGCCATGGACGCGAGCGCCCCGGGGTCCCCCGCCTCGCCGGTCTCGCCTTCCTCGACACCGAACCACATGACGCGCCCGGTGCGCACGTCGATGAGGGCGGCGCTCACCCGCAGGGCCCGCTCACCCGATTCGGTGGTCACGGCCTCGGCCTGGATCGGAACGAGGGCCGCCACGGCGTCCACCAGTGCCGCCAGGCGGCGGAGCTGCCCGTAAAGGGGATCGCCCACGCGCCGCACCTCGGCCCGCAGGAACATCCCCACGCCGAGCCCCCGCACGCCCGTCCGGATCCCGGGCGCGCCACGCACCGCCCGCTCCAGCCTGGCGGGGAGAATCCAATCCACGTCCCGGGAGCGGGACTCGAGGGCGAAGGCCAGCTCCGCATCCACCTCGGGGGGAACCCCCAGAAGCTGCTGCACCGGAAGGAGCATGACCTTCTGCCCCCTCAGATCGGGGGGCACACCCAGCGACTGGCCCGGCTGAGGCGGGGCGTGGGGCCCCCCTCCGCATGCCGTCGCTCCCAGCAGGATGAGGGCGGCCGACGCCGGGAACCTCATGCGCGCCGCGCCTTTTCTGTGCGCCGCGGTTCTCGTGTGCGCCAGGAGGCTGATGCGCGCCGGGACGGCGGTGCGTGCCCGGAAACGGCTCCGCACCCGAAACGGGACGCGAAAACGCCGGAAGGTGCGCGTCAGGGCGCGGCGGAGAAGGGAGGAATGGGCCATAGCCTTTTAATATAGGGGGGAACGGGGCGTGTCTGTAGGCGTGGTCAGCTCTCACCCGCGTCGCCCACGTCGCGTTCCTCCTGCTTCTCCGCGCGCCCCTGCTTCTCCGCGCGCCCCTCCTTCCCTTCCGCCTCCAACTCCAGGGAGAGGGAGTTCACGCAGAAGCGCATCCCCGTGGGTTCGGGACCGTCGGGGAAGACATGTCCCAGGTGACCTCCGCACCGCGCGCAGAGGACCTCGGTGCGGCGCATGAAAAGGCTGCGGTCCTCCTCGGTGCGCACAGCATCCGGATCTACCGGTGCCCAGAAGGACGGCCATCCCGAGCGCGAATCGTACTTGGTCTGCGACGAGAAGAGGGGCGCGCCGCATCCCCTGCACCGGTAGAGCCCTGGCCGTTTCTCGTTCCAGTAGCGCCCGGTAAATGCCCGTTCTGTCCCCTTCTCCCTGAGTACGTGATACTCCTCGGGGGTGAGGCGCTCCGGCCATTCCTCGTCGGACTCGAGGCCCGCGGCGGGCACCTCACGCTGATGTTCACCGTCCTTGGCCACCACTCACTCCTTCGCCCCTACGCGACATGGATCAGGTGTGAAGTACACGAGGGCGCCGCCTCGGGTCCCACGCCCATCCCGGCCCTCCCCAGCCCGGGTGGTTGACACACGCGCCCCGGCACCGCCCATTGCGCACCCACCGAGTCACCGCGGCACCGTACCGCGACACCGTCACGACATCACCACACTGCATCCGGGAGCCCGGGCATGAGCAAGAGCCAGGTCCGACACGCGCGCTGGGACGACATACCCCGCGAGAAGGTTACCGACGAGATCCACCGCCGCGTCTTCACGGGTGACCGTATGATGATCGCCCACGTCTACCTGGACAAAGGCGCCATCGTGCCCACCCACGCCCACGAGAACGAGCAGCTCACCTACATCCTGGAAGGCGCCCTTCATTTCTGGATCGGCGACCCCCACGACGAAGTGGAGGAAGTGGTAGTGCGGGCAGGCGAAGTGCTCTTCATTCCCGCCAATGTGCCCCACAAGGCCGAAGCGCTGGAGGACACCTTCGACGTGGACGTCTTCAGCCCGCCCCGGCAGGATTGGCTCGACGGCACCGATTCTTACTTCCGGGAACAGGAGTAAGCCATGGATCTGGGACTGAGCGGACGGAGGGCGCTGGTCTGCGGCGCCAGCATGGGACTGGGGCGGGCCATCGCCGAAGCTCTGGCCGTCGAAGGGGCGGAGCTCACCGTAGTTTCCCGCTCCCAGGAGCGCATCACGACGGCGGCGCGGGGCATCTCCGACGCCACCGGCGCCGCCGTCCACCCCGTGGCGGCGAACCTGAGTGAGCCCGATGACGTGAAGACCGCTGTGGCAACCGCACGGGAGGCCATGGGCCGCATCGACATCCTGGTGACCAACACCGGCGGACCGCCGTCAGGCCCCTTCGAGGACCATTCGCCGGAGGTGTGGCGGGAGGCCATCGCTCAGAACTTCGAGAGCGTGGTGAACCTGACGCGGGAGATCCTCCCCGGAATGAAGGAGCGAGGGTGGGGACGCATCGTGAACGTGACGTCCATCTCCGTGAAGCAGCCCGTAGCCGGGCTCATCCTCTCCAACTCCCTGCGGGCGGGGGTGACGGGGTTCGCCAAGACCATCTCCAACGAGGCGGCCCCCTTCGGGGTCACGGTGAATAACGTGCTGCCCGGCTTCACCCGCACGGAGCGTCTGGTAGAGCTGGCCGACGCCGTAGCCGGGCGGACAGGGAGAACGAGAGAGGACGTCTACGCCGCCTGGGAGTCGGAGATTCCCCTGGGGCGCCTGGCCGAGCCGGCCGAACTCGCCGCCATGGCGGCCTTTCTCTGCTCGGAAAAGGCGGCGTACATCACCGGCCAATCGGTGGCGGTGGACGGCGGTTGGATCAAAGGACTGTTTTAAGGATCCTGGGGGGCACCCACCCCAAAGGAGAACGCATCATGGGCACTTCGGCGCTGACCGGCGCAGACTGGATCTGGAAGGACGGAGAGTTCATCCGCTGGGAAGATGCTACCGTGCACCTCCTTGCCGTGGCGGTGCAGTTCGGCGCCTCCATCTTCGAGGGCGTCCGCTGCTACGAAACGCCGCGGGGCCCGGCGGTCTTCCGCCTTCCGGAGCATATCCGCCGATTTCACGACTCGGCCAAGATCTATCGCATGCCCCTGGAGCACTCTCCCGAAGCGCTTGTGGAGGCGTGCCGGGAGACGGTGCGCCGCAACGAGCTGCGGAGCTGCTATATCCGACCCACGGCGCTGTGGGGCTACGGCTCGGCAGGGATGGACCCCCGGGACAGTCCCCTCGAGACCTATGTGGCGGCATGGCCGTGGGGTGCCTACCTGGGCGAGGAAGCCCTGGCCCAGGGCGTGGACGTGTGTGTGTCGTCGTGGAACCGGGCCTTTCCCAACACCTTCCCGGTCCAGGCCAAGGCGGCGGGCCACTACGTGAACGCGCAGCTCATCAAAATGGAAGCGCTGGCCAACGGGTACGTAGAGGCCATCGCGCTGAGTCCCAGCGGCCTGGTGAGCGAAGGAAGCGGGCAGAACCTCTTCCTGGTGCGAGACGGGGTGGTCATCACGCCCTTCCTGGACGGAACCTCCCTCTCCGGAATCACCCGCGACGCCATCATGACCGTCGCGCAGGATCTGGGCTATACCGTGCGGGAGCAGGACGTACCCCGGGAAAGCCTCTACGTGGCCGACGAGCTCTTCTTCACCGGCACTGCGTCCGAGGTGACGCCCATCCGCAGTGTGGACCGCATTCCCGTCGGATCGGGGGCGCGGGGACCCGTAACCACCGCCATCCAGGAACGCTTCCTGGCCATCGCCCGGGGCGAGGTGGAGGATGTGCACGGGTGGCTGACTGCGGTGGAGGGGTGAGGAGCGCCTCCGGTTGAACTCGGAGGACCCCGCACGACTGAAAGCTTCTTCCCGCCCATCCCTGATTATTACACGGCTGACCCTTCTGGTTAACGGCCCCCCGCCCCCTCCCCCGGCCGCCAGATATCCGTCTCCGGACGGAAAACCGACCAGGCGAACCAGAAGTGGTTGCCGTGGGTGATCTCGGCAAGTTGGGTACCCGCCAGCGGCCCCTCCACGGCCTTGCCGGCCATGTTCCACACCGATCCCGTCTCGGTGTCGGTGAAGATTGCGTCCTTGGGGCCGGGCACGAAGTGAAGGGTCCGGCCCTCCACAACGGGATCGTACACGGCCGAGGATCCCACCGAGCGCCCATCCATGACGCGGCGTCCGTCCAGGGAACTCAGGGTGCGGGGCTGGAAGAAGACCACCACTTCCTTACCGCCCACCGTGAGCTGCGCCATCTTCACCTTGCGTAGAACGCTGAACGGCACCGCCATGGCGGCGCCGTTGAGGTACAGTGCCACCACCCTCTCCATCTGGGGCAGCGCCGGGTTCGTCTTCCCCTTGAAGGTCCACTTCATGGGCCCCGAGCTGCGGTCGTATCCCTTGTAGGGGTTCACGCCGTAGCGGCGCAGGTAACCCGGGAATCCCGTATCCCGCGAAAGCACCTTGGCGTCGGGGAGCTGCTCCTTCACGTCCTTCCACCGCATGACGGGTGAAGGAACGAAGGTGAGCTGCTGCCCGGCCAGGGCGCCCACGATGCCCTCCCCCGTCGCCTGCTGCCACCACGTCTCCGTCTGGCGGTCGTACATGATGAGGTCGCTGTGGCGCAGCCGTCCCGTGGTGCCGAAGTCCAACACCTCCCCGGAAAAGCGGCGGTCGAAGGCCAACGTCGTGTTGCACAGGGGGCAGTAGGTCACGGTCACCGGGACACCCCCCACCACGTCGTTGACGATTTCGTGCCAGATGAGGATCTGGATGGGGTAGGCCTTCACCTCGCCGTTCATGCGCACCACCGCCACCGGCTCGTCGCCGTCCACGTAACGGTTGGCCTCCTTGATGCTCACGAATTTGGGATGGTCAATGGCGGGAATGCCGTCCTTGGGCGGCCCCCCGGAGACAATCTCTTCCGGGTCCACAGTGATGCGGGAGAAGTCCGTCTTCCACTCCTCCTGGGCCGAAAGGGCGGAGGCGTCGGTGAACCCCGGGAACGCGAGCACGCCTGTGGATCCCAGAAGGACGGCGAGGAGGAACCCAGGCGCGCGACGGTGAGGCGGAAACGGCTTGTTCATGGGCGGCTATCGGAAGGCGGATGGATTTTGCCTCCCAATCCCCTATGCGGCCTGACGGTTCCTGGGGCCGGGCAGCCGACGGCGCCCGGGAGCGCCTACCAGTCCGGGCTTTCCGCCTCCTCGATGCGACGCAGCTCCTCCTCCAGGCGGCGGCGGTCTTCTTCCGAAAGCTCCTCCACCGCGACCGGAGCCGTGGCCGGTCCCGTCCCCCTGCGCACGATAAGACCCACCAGCATCCCGGCCGTGAGGATGGCCAGCCCGGGAAGGAGATATCCCACCAGGTTGAACCCCTCGGGCGGCGGCGCCATGAGAACGGTGGGCCCGAACTCGGCCACGAATCCGGCTTCGATGGCCTCGGGCGTCTTCCCCGCCTGCAGCTCGCGGAGGATGCGCTGGGACCAGACCGGGGAGGTTCCGCACTGCATCTGGAACTGACACGAGTGGACGTCCAGGCCGCAGCCGCAGTTGCATTTCAGGTCCTGCTCGATGCGGAAGTAGGCCTCACCCAGCTCGCCCTCGTGGTAGTGGCCGGTGAGCTGGCGGGCCAGGGGAGGTGACCCTGGCGTGGCGAGCGCGGAAGGTGCCGGCGTCGCGGCTACCGCCGGTGCCAGCACAGCCCCTGCGGCCGGAGCAGGCGCGGCAGAAAGGGATAGCGCCGTCAGGAATGCCAGGGGGTAAACTCGTGTCTTCATCCAATTCCTCCGCGCGCCTACCTACCGTCCCGGCGTGCCGTCAGTGGCCCCGGGCCCCGGCATCGGGATTACGTGGATCAGGTGCTCCCAGACGATCACCCGTCTCGGGATCGATCATGATGGAGTGGGCCAGACCCCGCCGACCCCTCATCTGAACTGTATGCCCCATGGCCTGCAACTGTTCCATGGTGTACTCGCTGGTGCCGTTTTCTTCGATGCGGATCACGTCCGGAAGCCACTGGTGGTGGACCCGGGGGGCCGCCACCGCCTCCTGAATGTTCATCCCGAAATCTATCACATTCAGGATGACCTGCAGCACCGTGTTGATGATGGTCCGCCCGCCGGGGCTTCCCACCACCGCCACCAGGCGCCCGTCGCGGGCCACAATGGTGGGCGTCATGGAGGAAAGCATGCGCTGTTCGGGCCGCGCCAGGTTCGGCGTGGTGCCGATGAGGCCGCCCTCGGTGGTGAGTCCCGGGGCGGCGTTGAAATCGCCCATCTCGTTGTTGAGGAGAAAGCCTGCGCCCGGCACCACGATTCCCGACCCGAACCCCGCCTCCAGCGTGTAGGTGACCGCGACGGCCATCCCGTTGCCGTCCACCACCGAGTAGTGGGTGGTCTGAGGGCTCTCGTACCCCCCGGCCACATCCTCGGGAGAGGAGATGGAGGCCCGGTCAGGCTGGATGTCGGCCGCAAGTTCGCGGGCGTGCTCTTTGCTGGTGAGCCAGTGGATGGG
This sequence comes from Gemmatimonadota bacterium, assembly GCA_046756305.1. GTDB lineage: Bacteria > Gemmatimonadota > Gemmatimonadetes > Longimicrobiales > Gaopeijiaceae > JBHHWB01. Next base: position 26,077 of record JBHHWB010000008.1, on the reverse strand, counting down.
TACATCCACGAAATCGGTGTCGCCCAGGTAGCGGGCCCGGTCCCGGTACGCGCGCCGCATGGCTTCGGCCAGATAATGGATGTAAGGAGCCGTGTTGTGCCCCATGGACGCCAGATCGTAGCCCTCCAGGATGTTGAGCATCGTGGTGAGGGCCACCCCGCCGGAGCTGGGCGGGGGCATGCTGATGATCTCGTACCCCCGGTAGCTTCCCTGCACCGGTGTCCGTTCCTTCGCCTGATAAAGAGACAGGTCCGCCTCGGTGATGAGGCCCCCGCCCCGCTCCATCTCCCGGACGAGGAGACGGGCCGTCTCCCCTCGGTAGAACCCGTCGGCGCCATGGAGCATGATGCGCTCCAGCGTCTTCGCCAGATCCGGCTGGCGCAGCGTGTCTCCGGCCTGGTAGGGCGTGCCGCCCTGGGAAAAGGTCGCCACGGTGGCCGGATAGGCCGCCGCCCGCTGAATGAGGCGGTCCAGGCCTCGGGCCAGGCGGTCCGTCACTTCGAAGCCGTCCTCGGCCAGCGCCACCGAGGGATAGACCAGGCGCTCCCAGTTCACCGACCCGTAGAGACGGTGGGCCTTGTCGAATCCGGCCACGGTGCCCGGCACACCCACAGCCATGTGGCTGTAGTGGTGCTTCATGCGGTCGTACTCGCCGTTTTCGTCCAGCCACATACGTGGATCGGCAGCCAGCGGGGCCTTTTCCCGGAAGTCGATGGCGGTGGTCGCGCCGTTGGGGAAGCGGATGACCATGAAGCCCCCACCCCCGATGTTCCCGGCCGAGGGGTGGGTCACGGCCAGGGCGAACCCCGTGGCGATGGCGGCGTCCACCGCGTTGCCGCCCGCCGCCAGCACATCCCGGCCCACCTCGCTGGCCAGCCAGTGCTCCGACACCACCATGCCATGGGGCGCGCGAACCGGTTCCAGGGACTGGGCGGCGACGGAAAGCGGCATCCCCCCCGACAACACGGCGGAGAAACCCATGGACAGCCCGAGGAGGGCGACGGAGGAGCGTCCCAGAAAGGAGCGGCGAGAGAGGATTCCGGCGAGAGCGTTCATGAACGGCGGTGGCAGCTGAAGACGAGCGTGTCGGGCGGCTCCCGACTTTCCGAGCTCCGCCGGGGGCCGCCGGTGCGGCGCGCCGGAACGGAGCGTCGCATAAGATCCCGGGAAATGCCTTCCGGCGCCAGGGCGGGAATTGCCCCCGCGCCCAAGGGACGTACCTTGATGCCGGTCGCTCCTCCCTCCGGCGGTGCGGCGCACTCGGCGACGAGGCGAAAGACGAGGCCATACCTCGCCCGGTCACCGGAGAGGGGCGGGCCACGACCGATACGGCAACGAGGTGGATCCATGGAGATGAAGCGGCGGGAGTTCGTGAAGAAGGCGGCGCTGGGGGCGGCGGGAGCCGCCGGGGTGGGAACCCTGGCGGCCTGCTCGGGGCCCGACACCGGCGGTGCGGCGGTGGACGGGGGCGGCGGGGCCGGCCCGCGCGTGAACTGGCGCCTGGCCACCAGCTTTCCCCGCTCCCTGGACCTTATCCACGGGGCCGGAGAGCGCATTGCGGAACGGGTGGCGGCCCTCACCGGCGGACAGTTCACCATGCGGGTTTACGCCGCGGGAGAGATCATCCCCGCCCTCCAGGTCATGGACGCCGTCCAGCAAGGGACTGTTCAATGCGGCGTGACGGCCGGGTACTACTACATCGGAAAGAGCCCGGCATTGGCCTTCGATTCCTCGGTGCCCTTCGGTCTCACCTCCCGCCAGCAGCTTGCCTGGTTTTATGATGGCGGGGGACTCGAGCTCCTCAACAGCGTCTATGCCGATTTTGGCATCGTCACCTTCCCGTGCGTCTCCACCGGAGCTCAGATGGGCGGGTGGTTCCGACGTCAGGTGTCCACCCTTTCCGACCTGAGCGGGCTGCGCATGCGCATTCCCGGGATCGGCGGCGAGATCATGGCCCGCCTGGGAGTGACGGTCCAGGTCCTGGGCGGTGGCGATATCTATCCCGCCCTGGAGCGGGGCGCCATCGATGCCACCGAGTGGGTGGGGCCCTACGACGACGAGAAGCTGGGCTTTTACCAGATCGCCAAGAACTACTACTACCCTGGGTGGTGGGAGCCGGGCCTCACCGGATCACTCTTCGTGAGCAAGGCTGCCTTTGACGAACTGCCGCCCCAGTACCAGGAAGCGCTGCGCAGCGCCTGCGCCGAAGTGCTTTCCACGAGCCTGGCGGCGTATGACGCCCGCAATCCCGAGTCCCTCCGCCGCCTGGTGCAGGAGCATGGTGTCGTGCTGAGGGAGTTCTCACCCGAGATCCTGGAGGCGGCGTGGCGCGAAGCCAACGCCTACCTCGAGGAACAGGCCGCCGGGGATGCCACCTTCCAGCGCGTCTACGAGCACTGGAAAGCGTTTCGGGCTGAAGTCTTCCCCTACTTCGCCGGCAACGAGCTGGCCTACGCCGAGTTCGCCTTCCCCCGCATCGGACGTGCAGACATGCGAGTGGACTGAAAGATGGTACTCGGACAGGCTCCTGGCCCGCGACCTGCGTCAGTCCATGCCACCCATTCCGTGCATGTCCCGCCCGCCCATGACATGCTTGACCGGGCGGCCCGCCACCATGACGAAGCGCACGTCGTGGGTGGCGGAGATGTCCTCCAGGGGATTGCCCGCTACTGCGATGATGTCGGCCAGCTTGCCCGCTTTGACGACGCCCCGGTCGGGCAGGTCCAGGAGATCGGCGTCGTAGAGGGTGGCCGTGCGGATGGCCTCCAGGGGACTCATTCCCATCTTCACGTAGATGTCGAACTCGCCGGCGTTCTCCCCGTGGGGGTACACAGCCGCATCCGTCCCAAAGGCGATCTTCACTCCCGCCTTGATGGCCTTCTGCACGCTCTTGCGTGCCTGGGGGAGAATGGTCTCGGCCTTTTTCCTGACCAGGGGCGGCAGGGCGTCCAGGGGAATCCGGTCCACCAGGTAGGTGGTGGGAACCAGGTAGGTGCCCCGCGCCTTCATCTCTTCGATGATCTCATCGGTGAGCTGGGAACCGTGCTCGATGGACGCCACCCCAGCCTTCACCGCCGCCATGATCCCGTCGGACCCGTGGGCGTGGGCCGCCACCTTGATCCCGTGGCGCCGAGCCTCGTCCACCATGGCTTTCAGCTCTTCGAAGGAGTACTGCTGGGCGCCCACCGGGCCTTCCATGGAAAGGACTCCGGCGGTGGCGCACGTCTTGATGACCTTGGCACCGTGCTTGATCTGGTAGCGTACCGCCTTGATGACCTCGTCCACACCGTCGGCCACACCGTCCTTGGGCCCCCGCTCCAGGATACCCGGAGCGAAGCCGGTGACGTCGCAGTGGCCACCGGTGATCCCCAGGGGATTGCGGGAAGGCACCACGTGGGGACCCACGATGTCGCCCCGCTCCACCGCCTTGGAGAGCGCCACGGTGGCGTCGCCCCCGAAGTCGCGGACGGTGGTGAAGCCGGCCCGCACGGTGATGCGTGCGTACTTGGCCGCGTTCAGGGCGGCGTCGGCCAGCGTCTGGGTCACCGGAGCCGTAAAGGTGGAGGCACCGATCTGGCCGGTGAGGTGGGTGTGGGCGTCCATGAAGCCGGGAAGCAGCGTCACGTCTCCCAGATCCATGACATGGGCGCCTTCCGGGATCTCATCGGGGTTTACGGCGGAAATGGTTTTCCCCTCCACCACCACGACGGCGTCCGTGAGCATCTTTCCGCTCTCCACATCCAGCATGCGGGCGGCCTTGAGGACCATGACAGGACGCCCGGACGCAGCACCCATCTTTCCCATCCCTTCGCCCATCTGGGCGGAGAGGGAGCCGGCTCCAGCAAGGAGGAAGGCCAGGCCCAGGAAGAAGGACATGCGGAAGGGGGAACGGGATTTCTGCGTCGTGGACATGATGAAACCAGAGATTGAAGCTGCCGGAATGCCCGGAAGGCCGGGGCGGAACAGAGGCCAAAGGTCGGGTCGAGGCTCCGGGTGCGCAATGAGGCCCGGCTGGGCCCCAGTTGCGCAACGAGGCTGCGGCCGAATCCCGGTTGCGCCATCAGACCCGACCGCAATATGGAGTGAGTCATGGTAAGACGGTGGTTCTACACGGTATCTGCATTATTGCTCCTCTCCGTGGCACTGTGGGCGACGATGTGGCCCGCCGTGCTGTGGTCCCTCGTGGTCCTTCTTCCCGTCATCGGGCTCGGGGTACACGACGCCCTCCAGAAGCGGCACACGATCCTACGCAACTTTCCTCTGGTGGGCCGTCTGCGCTTCCTCTTCGAGGACATCCGGCCCGAGATCCAGCAATACTTCATCGAATCCAACATCGACGCCTTCCCCATCGAGCGGGAGATGCGCAGCGTGGTCTACCAGCGGGCCAAGGGGGAGCTGGAAACCCAGCCCTTCGGCACGCAGCGGGACGTCTACCGGGTGGGCTACGAGTGGGCCGCCCATGCTCTGGCGGAGGCACCGCCCATCGAGGAAGAGCCGCGGCTGCAGGTAGGCGGCCCCGACTGCGGCCTCCCCTATTCCTCATCGCTTCTCAACATCAGCGCCATGAGCTTCGGTGCCCTCTCCCCTACGGCGGTCAAGGCTCTGAATCGGGGGGCGGCCAGGGGTGGATTCGCCCACAACACGGGGGAAGGCGGTATCTCCCCCTACCACCTACAAGGCGGGGACCTCATCTGGCAGATTGGCACGGGCTACTTCGGGTGCCGCACCCTCGACGGCGGTTTCGACGAGGGGCTCTTTGCCGAGAACGCCGCGCGTGAGCAGGTCCGCATGGTGGAGATCAAACTGAGCCAGGGCGCGAAGCCCGGCCACGGAGGTGTTCTTCCCGCCCACAAGGTCTCGCCGGAGATCGCCCGCATTCGGCATGTGCCTGTCGGGCAGACGGTCCTCTCGCCACCCCGCCACACCGCCTTCCACACCCCCACCGGCCTTATGGAGTTCGTGGCCCGGCTTCGGGAACGCTCGGGCGGGAAGCCTGTAGGGTTCAAGCTGTGCGTGGGCCGACCCGAAGAGATCTTCGCCCTGTGCAAGGCCATGCTCGAAACAGGCATCACCCCCGACTTCGTCACCGTGGATGGTGGGGAAGGAGGAACGGGCGCGGCTCCCCTGGAATTCAGCAACTCCATCGGGATGCCGGGCCACGATGGATGGGCGTTCATGCACGGCGCCCTCCTGGGGGCCGCGCTGCGCGACAGGGTCCGTATCTTCGCCAGCGGCAAGATCCTCACCGGCTTCCACATGATCCGGGCGATGGCGCTGGGCGCAGACGCATGCAATTCGGCCCGGGGGATGATGCTGGCCCTGGGATGCATCCAGGCGTTGCGGTGCAACAACAATACCTGCCCCACAGGCATCGCCACCCAGAATCCCGCCCTCTTCTATGGACTGGTTCCCGAGGACAAAGCCGACCGGGTCCAGCGGTACCACGCCGCCACCATCAGGAGCCTCCTGGAGCTCCTGCGTGCACTGGGGGTCTCGGACCTGAAACAGATCACGCCCGACCTCCTCTTCCGGCGCGTAGCGGACATGACGGTGCGGTCCTATGCCGAGCTCTACGATTTCCCGGCGGCTGGAGCGCTGGTGGAGGGCGGTGACGTGCGTCCAGGATGGCGCGAAGCGTGGGACCGGGCCTCGGCGGACCGATTCGGCCCCTCCTCGCCGTCGTAGTAGCCGGTCCGCCGCGCACCCGGCCGCCGACCGCGGCGCCCTCCCCACGCTGCCGGCCCGCTCACACCTCCAGCGCCCTCCAGCAGTACCATGCCGCGGCGCTCCGCCAGGGACGGTAGGGCTCCCCCAGGGGGCTCATTTCCTTCTGAAAGGGTGCCTCATCCAACCCGTGGATGCGGGCGTACCCCGACCGCACGCCCAGGTCACCCACCGGCCAGACATCGGGGCGCCGGAGGTGGAAGAGGAGGAACATGTGGGCCGTCCACGGCCCGATTCCCCGCACCTGGACGAGCCGCTCCTCCACCTCGGCGTCGGTACGCTCTTCGAGGTCGTGAAGGGCCACCGTGCCATCACACACCTTATGCGCTAGATCTCGGATCGCCGCGAGCTTGTTCTGCGAGAGTCCGGCCTGACGCAGCGTCGTATCCCGCACACGCAGCACCTTCTCCGGGGTCACTTCACCTCTCAACGCTTCCAACACCCGTCCGTGGATCGTTCGTGCCGCCGCCCCGGCGAGCTGCTGGTACACGATGGAGCGCACCAGATACCGGAAGGGATCCACCTCCCTCGCCTCCCAGCGCACGGGCCCCGCCGCCCGCACCACCGGAGCGAAGCGCGCATCCTTCAGAAGGATGCGCCGTCCCGTTTCCCACAGCGTGAGCTCCTCGCCCTTCCCGGTCGGAGTCATCGTGCGCGGGCCTACCCTGCCGGCCGAGCCATCCAGATGAGCCCCGCCAGCACCAGGATCTGAATCACGATGAAGGGGACCACCCCCCGGTAGATGGCCGTGGTGGGGATCTCGGACGGCGTCACGCCTCGCAGATAGAAGAGGCTGAAACCGAAGGGCGGCGTCAGGAAGGACGTCTGGAGGTTGACCGCCAGCACAATCCCCAGCCAGGTGAGGTCGATCCCCAGCATCTGGGCCGGGGCCACGATGAGGGGAACGATGATGAAAGCGATCTCGAAGAAATCAATGAAGAATCCCAGGATGAAGACCACGAAGTTCACCAGGAGGAGGAAGCCCAGGGCGCCCCCCGGAACGCCGGTGAGAGAGTCGGCGATCCAGATGTCCCCGTCCAGACCCCGGAACACCAGAGAGAAAGCCGTGGAGCCGATGAGGAGGAAGACGACCATGATGGTGAGCCGGCTCGTCTCCTCCATGGCGGCCCGCAGGACGTCCATGTCCAGGCGCCGATTCAGGGCGGCGAGGATCATGGCGCCCACCGAACCCAGGGCGCCCGCCTCGGTGGGTGTGGCCACGCCGGCGAAGATGCTGCCCAGGACCACCACGATGAGAAAGAGGGGCGGCAGGAGCGAGACCACCACTCTCCGCAGGAGGCGGAAACCCGAATCCAGAAGCTCGTCGGAGAGGGCGGGCGCCACCTCTTTGCGGAAAAAAGCCAGCACAGCGACGTAGACGGCGTACATCCCGGTGAGTGCCAGGCCCGGCCCCAGAGCGGCCTGGAAGAGATCGCCTACGCTGACGCCCATCTGGTCGCCCAGGACGATGAGCACGATGGAGGGTGGAATGATCTGTCCCAGCGTACCCGACGCCGAGATCACCCCCAGGCTGAAATCATCCTTGTAGCCGTTGCGGAGCATGACGGGAAGGGAGATGAGCCCCATGGCGGTGACCGAAGCCCCCACCACACCGGTGGCAGCGGCCAGGAGCGCACCCACGAAGATGACCCCCAGCGCCAGCCCACCGCGGAAGTGCCCGAAGAGGGCGCCGATGGTCTCCAGAAGCTGTTCGGCGAGGCGGCTCTTCTCCAGGAGCGTGCCCATGAAGATGAAGAAGGGCACGGCCAACAGGGTGTAGTTGGACATGGTCCCGAAGGTCCGCTCGGGAAGAGCGTAGAGCAGAATCAGGTCGAACTGTCCGGCCAGCGATCCGATGCCGGCGAAGATGAGGGCGGTCCCCCCCAGGGCGAAGGCCACGGGATAGCCGCTGAAGATGAGGACCAGCGCCCCAAAGAACATGGCCGGCCCCCAGAGCCCGCTCACAGATGACCCTCGTGCCCGGCGGCCTCGTCTTCGGCGATGGATCCGGAATCTTCCTCCGCATCAGGGCCGGCCTCTCCCACCCCGCGAATGGCATCCACCTCCTTCACCACCTGGCTGAAACCCTGCAGCAGGAGGAGGACGAAACCGACCAGGATCACCGCCTTGATGGGATAGCGCGGCAGACCGCCCGGATCAGGGGACACCTCCCGGATGGACCAGGAGTTGCGCACGGCCGGCCAGGCCACCCACAGCATGAGAACCGAGAAGGGGATCAGGAAGAGGACGGTCCCTACCAGGTCGATCCACGCCCGCGCCTTCCTCCCCAGGCGCGAATAGAGGACGTCCACCCGCACGTGAACGTTGTGCTCCAGGCCGTAGGCCGCCCCCAGCAGGAAGATCAGACTGAAGAAGTACCACTGGAGGTCCAGATAGGCGTTGGAGCTGAGGGATACGCCGGTGTATCGCGTGGCGTAGCGCGCCAGGGCGTTGAAGGCCCCCACCAGCACCATGATGAGGGCCAGCCAGCGGATGGCGGCCCCGATGCGGTCGTTGAGGGCGTCGACGGCGGCTGCGAATCTGCGAAGGAGATGCATGGCGCCATGATGCGGGAGGCGAAGCTTCCATGCAATGCGCCGTCCCGCTACAGGAGATACCCCCCATCCACGGGGATGACCGCCCCGGTGATGTGGCGCGCACCCTCCGACACGAGGAAGAGCACCGCGGCCGCCACGTCTTGAGGGTCGCCCAGCCGGCCGAGCACCGACTTCTCCCGGGCCCGATCCAGGATCTCCGAGGGCACGGCCTCGGTGAGGCGCGTGGTGCGGATATATCCGGGCGCCACCGCGTTCACGTTGATGTTGCGGGGACCCAGCTCCACGGCGGCGCTGCGGGTCAGGCCGATGAGGCCCGCCTTGGACGAGGCGTAGTTGGCCAGGCCGAACTCGGCGCGTACGCCGTGCACCGAGGCCACGTTGACGATCTTTCCGTACTCCTGGGCCCGCAGATACGGAGTTACCGACCGGATGAAGAAGAAGGCGCCGTCCAGGTTGGTCCGAACCACCGCCTCCCACTCATGGTCCTCCATACGCCACAGCGCCCGGTCCCGGCCGACGCCGGCGTTGTTCACCAGGATGTGGAGGCCACCCAGTTCCTGGTGTGTTTCGGCCACGAAGGATCGGACATCGCGGGAGTCGCGCACGTCGCACGCGCGAAAATAAACCCGTACCTCCAATTGGCGGAGCTCCCGGGCCACGTCCTGCGCCGCTCTGCGGGTCGGCGCTCCATCGTCCAGGAAGCAGAAGCCGATGTGAACCCCATGGCGGGCCAACTCCAGGGCCACCGCCCTGCCGATCCCCGAAGACCCTCCCGTGACAATCGCCACGTGTCCCCGGATCCTGGATGACTCAAGGAGGACCTCCGGCTCGGGCTCCGGGGTGGAGACCTCATCGATGAGCAATTCCACGGCCTCGTGGAGCCCAGCGGACCCGAGACCGTTCTCGAAACCGTTTCCTCCGGGATCACTGTGGTGCCCCCGGGGCTTCTGGCGGTTGGAAGCTGACATCCTGAAAGGTTAGGACCCGGGCGCTGTCTTTGGCAATGCGTCGCCGGGCAGCGTGGCTTCAGGACTCTTCCCCGTCCCCCATTCCGTGTTTTATGGTCTTCCCCTCCACCAGGAAGACAACGTCCTCGGAGATGTTGGTGGCCAGGTCGGCGATGCGCTCCAGGTTCTGAGAAACCAGGAGGAGCTCCAGAGCGCCTCCGATGCGGCGGGGATCTTCCAGCATGTGGGTCACCAGGATGCGGAACATGGAGCGGCGCAGGTCGTCCACCTTGTCGTCGGTGGCGCACACCATGCGGGCGGTGCCGGGGTTGCGAGCCACAAAGGCGGCCAGGGAATCGGCCAACATCTCCCGGGTGATCTCCATCATCTCTTCCAGCTCGCGGATCTCCGGGAGGGGGGGATACTCCACCAGGCGGCGGGCGGCCTTGGAGATGTTTACGGCGTGGTCGCCGACGCGCTCCAGGTCGTTGGCCACCTTGTTGGTGGTGAGGATGAGCCGCAGGTCCGTGGCCATAGGCTGCTGCAATGCCAGCAGCTCCACCACCGCTTCGTCGATGGCCACTTCCAACTCATCCACCCGATCGTCTTCGGCGCGGATGGACCGGGCGGCGTTGGGATCCCGCTCCAGGACCGCGGTGCAGGCCCGCGCCACCAGGGATTCCACGAGACCCGCCATCTCCATGAGCCGCTCCTGCAGGAGGTCCAGCTCCTCGTGGAAGTGTCGCCGGCCCGTCTTCTCCGCGCTCATCCGAACCTCCCCGTGATGTAGGCTTCGGTCCGCTCCTCGAGAGGATTGGTGAAGATCATCTCCGTGGGACCGTACTCCACCAGTTCTCCCATGTAAAGGAAGGCGGTGTAGTCGGAGATGCGGGCGGCCTGCTGCATATTGTGGGTGACGATGACGATGGTGTAGTTCTCCTTCAACTCCACGATCAGGTCCTCGATCCTCTGGGTCGCCAGGGGATCCAGCGCCGAAGCCGGCTCGTCCATGAGGATGATCTCCGGCTTCACCGCCAGCGTGCGCGCGATGCAGAGACGCTGCTGCTGCCCGCCGGAAAGGGCGTACGCCGAATCGCGCAGGCGGTCATGGACTTCCTCCCACAGGGCGGCCTGGCGCAGCGAACGCTCTACGATCTCGTCCAGATTCCCCGACGTGCCGTTGACGCGGGGTCCGAAGGCGATGTTGTCGAAGATGGACTTGGGAAAGGGGTTGGGTTTCTGGAACACCATCCCAATCCTGCGCCGCACCTCCACCGGATCCACGTCTGTGGCGTAGAGGTTCTGGCCATGGAAGTTCACCTCCCCCTCCACCCGGGCCGCGGGGATGAGGTCGTTCATGCGATTGAAGCACCGCAGCAGCGTGCTCTTTCCGCACCCCGAGGGGCCGATGAGGGCCACGACTCGATTGGCGGGAATCTCCAGAGACACCTCCCTCACCGCCTGCTTATCGCCGTAGAAAACGGAAAGGCTGCGCGCCTCGAGGGCCGGCGCCCTGCCTCCCGTGTCGATGTTGTGGATCGTCGCCATGGATCAGCGATGCCTCTGGAATCGGTTCCGCAGAATGATTGCGGTGGCGTTCAGGGTGAGGAGAACGGCGAGAAGGACAATAATGGCACCGGCGGCAAGATCGTGGAACTCCGCCTGCGGCCGGGACACCCAGTTGAAGATCTGGATGGGGAGGACCGTAAAGGGGTCCATCAGGCTCTTGGGCGTAAAGGCGATAAAGGTGAGCGCCCCGATCATGATGAGGGGCGCCGTCTCCCCGATGGCCCGGCTCAGCGCCAGGATCGTGCCGGTGAGGATCCCGGGAAGCGCCATGGGCAGGACCTGGCCGCTCACCACCTGCCAGCGGGTGGCGCCCAACCCGTACGCCGCCTCCCGGATGGTGTTGGGGACGGCCCGCAGCGCCTCCTGCGCCGCCATGATGATGACGGGCATGATGAGGAGCGAAAGGGTGAGGGCTCCCGAGATCACGCTGCGCTCCAGGCGCAAGCCGCGCACGAAGAGGGCCAGGCCGAGGAGCCCGTATACGATGGACGGCACCCCTGCCAGGTTGGCGATGTTGGTCTGGATCACCTTGGTAATCACGTTGCGCGGCGCATACTCCTCCAGGTAGATGGCCGCGGCCACTGACACGGGAAAGGAGATGGCCGCGGTGAGGCCCAGGATCCAGATAGATCCCCACAGCGCCGGCTTGATCCCCGCCCGCTCCGGGAAGCGGGACGGAGCGCTGGTGAGGAAGTTGAGGTCGAGGACGTGGACTCCGTCAAGGAATACGTCCGCCAGCAGCACGCCCAGGGCGGCCACACCGAAGAGCGCCGCCACAGCACAGAGCCCGGCGAAGGCCCACCCCAGAATGCGGCGGCGGCGTTCCCGTCCGCTGCGCTCCAGCCCCAGCGGCGGGACGTGGGTCCCCTGAGGATCCGGGCTCATTCGTACTCCTCACGGAAGCGGGCCAGGACCATCTGGCTGATGATGTTCATCACCAGCGTCATGACGAAGAGGGTCATTCCCACCGCGAAGAGCGTCTGGTAGACGATGGTCCCGTGGGGCGTGTCCCCCAGGCTGGCCTGCACAATGTAGGCCGTCATGGTCTGGACCGACTCCAGGGGGTTGAGGGTGAGGTTGGGTGTAGCGCCGGCGGCGATGGTCACGGCCATGGTCTCGCCGATGGCGCGGCTCAGCGCCAGGATGAAGGAGGCGATGATGCCGGAAAGCGCACCGGGCACCACCACCCGGGTCGTCACCTCCAGTTTTGTGGCGCCCAGGCCGTACGCCCCTTCCCGCAGCGCCCGAGGGACCGCCTGCAGCGCGTCTTCGGAAAGGGACGACACCGTGGGGATGATCATGATGCCCACGACGATGCTCGCCGACGCCGCGTTGAAGATGGAGGTCTCGGGAAAGACGATCCGCAGCATCGGCGTCACGAAGGTGAGGGCGAAGTACCCATACACCACCGTGGGGATGCCCGCCAGAATCTCCAGCACCGGCTTGAGGATTCCCCGCAGCCTCTGGGGAGCGTACTCGCTCAGGAAGATGGCCGAGAGGAGCCCGGTGGGGATGGCCACGATCCCCGCGCCTACGGCGATCATGACCGAGGCGAACATGAGGGGCAGGACCCCGAAGTTCTGGGGCTTGAAATTGGGTGTCCACTTGGTACCGGTGAAGAACTCCACCGGCGACACATGGGTAAAGAAGGTGATCGTTTCGCTGAGGAGGACGTAGATGATGCCCAGCGTCACAGCCGTCGTGAGAGCGGCACAAAGAAAGAGAACGACGCCGATGAGGCGTTCCTTGATGCTGCGCTGAGCGCGAAAACCCAGGGTCCGGGGGGGGACCCCCGAACCCTGATCTTCATGCGGTGAGGACGCGGCCGTGGGCGTCACGTCTCTAAGCTCCCTGACATGAACATGCCTCTCCGCTGGTCAACGCCTTCTCCTCCTTACTGCAGCGCCGCGCGAATCGCTTCGAGCTGCTCCTTGTACTCCTCCTGCGAGAGGGGGAGGTAGCCGGTAGGCGGAACCAGCGTGGGGGCCTCGGCGAGGTAGAACTCCACGAACGCCTCCACCTCGGGGCGCTGCAGGGACGTATGGCTGGCGTACACGAAGAGAGGACGGGAAAGGGGCGCGTACGACCCGTCGGCGATGGTCTCGGGACCGGGAAGGACGCAGCCGCTTCCGTTATCCACGGCCACCAGCTTCAGCTTGTCCGGATTCTCCACGTAGTAGGCGTATCCGAAGTAGCCCATGGCATAGCGGTCGCCGGCGATGCCCTGCACCAGGACATTGTCGTCCTCACTGGCCTGGTAGTCGGGGCGGCTGGCGCCGTCCTCACCGTTGATCTCCTCGGTGAAGTAGTCGAAGGTGCCCGAGTCCGTCCCCGGGCCATACAGCTTGATGGGCTCGGCAGGCCACTCAGGGCGCACGTCCTTCCAGGTCTGCACCGTACTCCCCGGCATCCAGATGCGGTGAAGCTCCTCTACGGTGAGGCATTGAACGAAGTCATTCTCCGGATTCACCATCACCGAGAGACCGTCCCAGGCCACACTGAGACGGGTGTACTCGATGCCGTTTTCGGCGCACCTCTCCGCCTCGCCGTCCTTGATGGGCCGGGAAGCATCGGAAAGGTCCGTCTCTCCGGCGCAGAACCGCTTGAAGCCGCCTCCGGTCCCGGAGATCCCCACCGTGACCCGCACACCGGGATTGGCGATCTGGAACTCCTCGGCCACGGCTTCTGTGACGGGGAAGACGGTGCTGGATCCATCGACCTGGACCTGGCCGGTAAGCCCGGACCCGGCCGCCGACTCACCCCCCTTCTCGCCTCCGCACGCCGCCAGCGCGAGGCCGGCGATAAGGGCTGTAGCGAGCATCAAGCGCTGCTGCATGTGACTATCCTCTTCTGGTTGGACTCTGCTGCGTGAGACACCATGAGAAGAATAGGGGGCCCGTCGTAACGAACGGTCACGTGAATGTAACGAACGGGTAACGCCGACAGCGACGGGACACGTCGCGACTTCACCCCTCTCCAGGAAGGGTGAAGCGGATGGTGGTTCCCCGGCCCAGCTCGCTTTCCGCCTCGACGGTCCCTCCCATGGCCAGCACCAGGTGCCGCACGATGGAGAGGCCCAGCCCCGTGCCTCCTGCGTCCCGGGCCCGGGAGCCGTCGGCGCGGAAGAAACGCTCGAAAATGCGCGGCAGCGCCTTGGAAGGAATCCCCTCGCCGTCGTCCACCACCTCCACATTCACCATGCCGTCGTCGCGGAAAGAGGCACTCACACGCACATGGCCACCCCGGTCCGTGTGGCGCACGGAGTTTTCCAGGAGGTTGCGCAGAATCTGGTCGAGCGCCTGGGGATCCGCCTGGATCTCCACATCCCCCTCCACACTGAAGTGGAGGTCCTTCTCGTCGGCCCGGGGGGCAAGGTCCTCCCATACGCTCATGGCAGCACGGGCAAGGGAGATCGGTTCGGCTCGCGGCTCCCACCGACCCGATTCCATGCGCGAAAGGTCGAGAAGGTCGTCCACCAACCGCTGAAGACGCACCGTGTTGTTGCGGATCGCCGCCAGGAACTGCTGTCGCAGGGCTTCCGGCGGATCACCCTCCAGGAGCGTCTCGGCAAAGCCGCGAATGGACGTAAGGGGCGTTTTCAACTCGTGGGACGCATTGGCCACGAAGTCCCGGCGCACCTGCTCCAGGCGCCGGGTCTCGGACACGTCCATGACGGTGACCACCGCCCCTCCTCCGTCCAGGGCCCGGGAAGCGGCAAGGAGGTGACGCCCGCCGAACTCCACCTCCCGGGAAACCTCCTCCTGGACTACAGCCCGCTCCAGAAGGCTGCGCAACTCCGGCGGGCGCACCAGGGATCCGACGGGGGCAAACGCTGTGGCGTGGGGGAGCTGCAGGAGCTCACGGGCGGCCCGGTTCAGGTGCAGGATGCGGGCGTCCTCGGTGAGGGCGATGACGCCCTCAGCCATGGAATCGATGAGGACCTGCATCTCGTCCCGCTCCCGGGTCCGCTCCCTGAATCGCGCCTCAAGCTCTCCGGTAAGGCGGTTGCAAGCGGTGACGAGGTCCTGGATCTCCCGGATCCTCGACCCGTCCCGGATGCGCGCGTCAAGGTCGCCTCGCTGCAGCGCGGCCAGGTGGGTCTCCAGGCTGCGCAGGGGCTGGATCACCTCGCGCCCAATGAGCAAGCCCAGGAAGAGGGCCAGGGCAAGGCCCATGAGAAGACCCAACACCAGGCGGGACTCATTCGTGGGGGTCGCCGCCACCACGGCGGAGACCGCCGCCCCGGTGAGAAAGAGGGCGAGAACCAGCGTCTGCACAAGGCGGAACCGCACACCGACCCCGTGGGTGGGAGGAGCGGAAGTCACACGGACACGCATGCAATCTCGGTCCCCGGCCCGCCGTCGCAAGGCGGACGCGGAAAGCGCCATGGGTTCAGCACGCCTCAGGATCCGGCTTCAGGCGCCCTGAAGCGGTATCCGAACCCGCGAACCGTTTCGATCCATTCACCGTAGCGGCCCATCTTCCTCCGCAGGCGCCGAACGTGCATGTCCACGGTGCGCGTGTGGATGCGGCCTGACACGTCTTCCTCCACATCCCAGGCCCGCTGCAGGAGCTGGCGGCGGCTCTGGGTGCGGCCCTTGCGTTCCATGAGCACCCGCAGAAGCCGGAACTCAGTAGGAGTGAGGCCCAGCTCCTCCCCCTCCAGGGTTACCTCATGGGAGCCGAGGTCCAGCCGAATGGGCCCGGCCCGGAGGATGCGTCCCCCCTTCCTCGGGCTGGTCTCCTGCATGCGACGCAGAATGGCCTGCACCCGCAGCACCAGCTCCCGGGGGCTGAAGGGCTTGGCCAGATAATCGTCGGCTCCCATCTCGAATCCCTCGATGCGTTCCTCCTGCTCGCGCTTGGCCGTCAGAACCAGGACGGGGATGGAAGCGGTAGCCGGCTCCTCTTTGAAGCGCTGCAGGACTTCATCTCCTGAAAGCCCGGGGAGCATGCGGTCCAGGACGACCAGGTCGGGCGTCTCGCGCTCCACGGCTTCAAGCGCCTCGGGTCCGGAACCCGCCGTTTCTACCCGGAAACCCTCGCGAGTGAGCTGATACGCTACCAGAGCGGCGATGTCGGGCTCATCCTCAACCACCAGGATCCGGGGCACCGCGCGTGTCTCTTCCGTTTTCTCCATGATCAACCTGGCGACACAGCGCCTCGAGTTCCTCCTCGCTGAGGGTATGGTTCGTGTGTTTCGCCGCGTCGAAGAGCGCCTGTGCCAGCGCCTCGTCGTCGGGGTCGTACCTGTGCTCCTTGAGCCAGTAGCGCACGTTGGAAAGACCTGACATGGGGCCCACCTCGATCTTCTGCCGTCGCCCCACCATCGAAGCGGGCACACCGGAATAGATCCGGTCGGCGAGCCAGGTCTCCCCTTTTTTCTCCGCCTTGATGATGGCTGAAGCGTGCACGCCTGTCGCCGTGCGGAAGGCGTCGTCTCCCACCACCGGAAGGGAGGGCGTCAGCGGGACCTGATACGACTCGGCCACCGTCTGGCAGTAGCGGGGAAGGTCCGACAGGTCGGCGTCGTGAACCCCGAGGAGTTTCAGGTTCACCAGGATGAGCTCCATTTCGGTGTTTCCCGACCGCTCCCCCACGCCCAGCGCGGTACCATGGACTCTTGTTGCGCCGGCCTGGACGGCTGCCAGGGTGTTCGCCAGCCCCATGCCGCGGTCGCGATGGCCGTGCCAGTCCACCTCCACCTCCTCGCCGGAGGGTTCGATGACTTCCTCGATGATGAAGCGCACCAGCGCATGGGCGCCCTCCGGGGTGGCGTGACCCACCGTATCGGCGATGCACAGACGCTTGGCCCCCCACTCGATGGCTTTGGAATACAGCACCTTGAGCGTTTCCGGGTCGGCCCGGGTCGTGTCTTCGGTGACCATCATCACCGGGATGCCCTCCCTGACGGCAAAGGTCACCGCCTCCTCGGCGGTACGAAGCATCCGCTCCAGCGTCCATCCCTCCGCGTAGCGCCGGATGGGCGAAGAACCGATGAAGGTGCACGCCTCGATGGGGATGCCCGCCGCCTGGGAGATCTCCACGATGGGGCGCACGTCCGCCACCACGGTGCGGGCAGCGCAGTTGGCCCGGATGGAGAGGCCGGCGTTGACGATCTCCCTGGCTAGCTCGGTGACGGCCTCCACCTGGCGCCTTCCCGCTCCGGGCAGCCCGATGTCCGCCGTATGGATGCCCAGGCCGTCCATGAGGTGCAGGATGCGGATCTTGTCCTCGATGGGGGGATCCACCACCGAGGGGTTCTGCAGCCCGTCGCGCAGCGTCTCGTCGTCCAGTTCCACCCGCCCAACCGACGACCAATCGAATGCGCCGCCCACCCGGTTCCAATCGTAGATAAGGTTCTGCTCGTCCATAGCTCCCACGCCGACCGTCCATGTCCCTGCTCAGGGGCTCAACATAGGGCATAGGGGCCGCGGGATCACGCATTTCCTTCCCTGGCCCTGCGAGACCACTCCTTTCCTTCCTCCGTGCCGACGACGACGGGTCGGGGAGCTGCCTCGTAGTAGCGGAACACCTTGAATCCGCCACCCCGCTCCAGCACGTCCTTGAATGCCTGCATCTCCAGGCGGGTTCCGCCGCCTCCGTCGGTGAACACGAGCCAACATTCGGTGTGGACCCGGAAAGTCCGGAACTCCTCTACCGGACCCCGGCAGAAGACGTGCTCGAAGGAGAAATCCCCCGACTTCATGGTCGGCAGGAGTCGCCGCAGAGCCCGGCTGTTCCTCAACTCGATGTTGGACCACGCAATGTCCACCGGAAAGTTCACCTCGCGCGCCGAGGCGGGAAGCTCGGGCCACACTGTCTCATTGTGCTCCATCTCCGTGAGGCGAAAACGATTGAGGGCCACCGTGTCACCCGCCACCAGGTCGGTAAGGACATCCCGGCCCAGAGCCTGCAGGGAGGGCGCCGACCCCGGAAAGGGACCCGGCGCCGCTTCTTCGGCCCCCGGGTCGGAGCAGGCGGCGACGGCCAGCGCCAAGACGGCCGCCGCCACCCCGCTCCATCTTCTCATTCGCGGGAAGCGAGGGAAGCTCCGAGACACCCACGATGAGGCGCCGGCGTTCCCGCGACACCGACTGCAACCGCGGAGCGACCGCAGGGAAGCGAGGGAATTCTGGCGCACGGAAACGACCGGCCTCACTCGGCTAGTTGCGCGCAGTGGTGGTCCACCCTGCGTACCAGGGAGTCTCGTCGGGTCCGATGGCTCCAATGTACGTCACCGGAGAGAAGAACCCGTCGTTAGGCGGAGATGCGAAACCAGCAAGGAGCGGGGAACCGCTCTGGGGACGGAAGTCCGGCGCATCCCGGTTGAACGGATCGGTCAGAAGCGGGTCCGTGCCAATGACGTTCTGCCAATCGGCGGTACGGACGATGGCTTCCTCGTCGATCCCGTCCTCATCGGTCGAGAAGGGCTTGGCGTTACCGAAGATGTAAGAGTTGTGCAGCTCGAAGCGGCCCACGGTTTCGGCGTTGTCGATATCGATACCCTCGGAACCAAAGCCCATGATGACCGCGTTGTAGATCTTCCCGGCGGTGCCGCGGCGCTGCAGCATGCCGCGGGTGCTCTCCCCGGCGGTGCCGCCCTCACCGTTCAAGCCCTTCCCGATGAGAGTCACGTTGTAGATGCGCGGATCGGTGAAGGGCTCAGCGTCGTAGTCTTCCTCGTTGCCGTCGACCTCGAAGCCGTTGTCGGCATCGTCAGGATCCTGCTGGACGAGGAGGAACTGGGCCCTGCCCTGCCAACCGGTGGAGTAGTCGAATGAATCGTCAGAGTTGCCGGTGGCCAGGATGTACTTCAGGTCCACGGTGCCGCCAAAGAGCTCCACTCCGTCGTCAGATCCGTAGTGTACCTGGACGTGATGGATTTCCGTTCCCGATCCCACGCCGTTGAGCGTGAGGGCGTTGAGCTCGTTGCCAAAGCTTACCTCGAAGCCGGCGTACTCGATGCGCGTGTAGGTGACGCGCCCCGAGTTGTCATCCAGAACGTCGCCGCCGTAGGGCCCCGAAGCGCCCTCCCCCACACACTCCCCGGCAGGAAAGTTGCACAGGGAGCGACCGTTCAGTACCACACCGCCCCAGTCTCCGCGCCGACGGGAACCTTCCGGGTTTTCCGACGTGAAGACCACGGGGGCCTCAGCGGTACCCTCACTGAAGAGCTTTCCGCCCTGACGTACGATCAGCGCTGAAGGCTGGACCGACACGCTTCCGTGCAGGAGGGTTCCTGCGGGAATGTGCAGCTCGGCACCCTCGTCCACGATGACAATGCCGGTGATGGTGTAGACGGTATCCGCCGAGAGGGTGCGGATGCCGCTGATGGTTCCGCTGAGCACCGCCGCCTTGCGGCCCACCGTCCCGGGAACGGGATCGCTGGGGCTCGAAGCGCCGCCTGCGTTCACGGCCAGAACCCGGTAGTTGTAGCTTTTACCGGTTTCCACGTTCTCATCGGTGTACGACGTGCCGGTCACGCCGCTGGCAATTCCGGTGAAGGAGGCTCCCGAAGCCACCTCCTGGCGCTCGACGTTATAGGCCTCGGCGCCCGAGACCGCGTTCCAGGTGATGATGAGGGCCCCGTTCTGCTCGGTGACCGAAACAATCACCGGCTTGGCCGGAGCTTCCGGAGCGGCGGGCTCCGTGGGAGAATCGCTGTTGCTGCACGCGGCCATTACCACGGCCAGGGCCAGAGCCACAGAGCTCCGACGTCCTTTTCGGAACATGATGATGCTTCTCCTCAATGGAATTGGACCAACTCATGGACCGCGCACAGCGGCCCGCATCCGGCCTCACCCCGTTGCGAGGCCGGCCAGGCTCCAGGCGCCGCTCAGCGCCCGGACCCCCAACTCATGGACAGGGAAATGCTCCGCCCCATGTCATAGGATCTGAGCGTGCCTCCGCCCTGCGTGAACTCCACCTGATTTCCAAGCAGGCGGTTGCCCGCGACCTTCGCCCTCCATCCCTTCCCCAGAGGCCACTCCACAACCACGTCGAGTTGAGATCTGGCTTCCTCGAAAACCTCTGGAGTGGCCTGTCCGCCAACTGCGTCAATGCGTCGGCCGAAGCGGTTGAAGAGCACTGTGGCGGCGCGCCCTTCGCTTCCCGTCCAGGTGAGGCCCAGGTTCACCACGTAGGGGGACTGGCCTTGGAGGGCGCGGCTGCGGCTCACCACTTCCAGCTCGGTTTTTCCCAGCCCCGGGATGAACACCTTGGCTACGTCCCCGGTGGTCACCTGGGAACGGACGAGGGTCAGGTTTCCGTTGAAACGGAGCGGGGAAAGTGCTTCGCTCAGGAAGCCGAGATGCGACTGCACCTCCACCTCGGCCCCGTAGTTGTCCGCGGCTTCGGCGTTCACCCAGGTCTTGATCAGTTCCGTGCTGGGCAGGATGGTGGTCTCGATGGGATGCTCGAACCGCTTGTAAAAGCCGCTTACCGCCAGCACACCGCCCGACCGGGTAAACCACTCCCAGCGCAGGTCCAGGTTGCCGATGCGAGCCCGATCCAACTGGGGATTCCCCAGAACCAAATATCCGCCGGCGTAATCGGCGAAGGAGAAGGGCGCCAGTTCACGAAGCTGGGGGCGGGCGAGGGTGCGTGACGCACTGACCCTCAGGTTCATGCTGGGATTGAGGGCAAGAGTCAGGTTCAGGGCCGGAAGGATGTCGGTGGTCTCCAGCCGGGCGCCTTCGAGAGCGTCCAGGCTCGTTTCCCACAGGTCTTTGGGGTTGACCACCTGAAGGGTGCGCTCGACGCGGGCGCCTCCCGAGACCTTGAACCGGGCAACGGGTTCGAACTCGATGACGGCATAGGCCGCATCGATGTCCTGACCCGCATCGTAGTTGTCGGTGCGAAAGGTGGCTTCCTGGATTTCGAAGCCGTCGGGCTGGATGTGCTCGATGGAGAAGAGCTCGTTGGGTGCTTCGGTGCGGACGTCATTCGTGATCTCCCCTCCCGGCACGGGTCGAAAGCGGAAGCGCCGCGTGTAGGCGTCCCGGTCCTTACGGTCGGTGCTGGCCCCGATGGAAAGGGTGCCCGGAAGCCTGTTGGCCCGGAAGGGGAGACGGAGCGAGGCGCCGCCGTTCCACCCCGAGTCCACCATGTCCTGGTGGAAGACCGAGCCGCTCTGGATGAAATCGTCCCAGTAAAAGGTCCCGTCGAACTCCCTGTAGAGGACTTCCCGGGTGTTGGGCTCATAGCGCCTGGCTCGGGTGTAGGCGCCCCGCCACTCGAAATTGGCGTCCCCGAGAAAGCCCAGCACGTGCTCACCGCGCAGCTGACTGTTGAAGAGCGACTGGCCCAGATACTGGATGCGAGAGTTCCACTGGTTGGTGTTGGAATCCAGGTTGAACCCCTGCAGGACCCTGGAAATGTCCGCGGTGAGATGATTGTAGACCGTGCCCAGGGTCACCTGGTGCGCACTGCGGGGCTGGTAGGTGACGTTGACGAGCCCACCCACGCTGACGGAGCGCTCGGAGACCTGGCCGCTGTAGTCGACTTCAGGATCGTCGCCGCCAGACTGAGCGAAGACCCGCTCCACAAGGTTGCGCTTGGTGGAGAACTTGGAGGAGTAGTTGGCCGAGGCCACGAAACCCAATCGCTGGGATCCGCCCAAGTCGAAATCGTCCCCGAAGGAAAGCGAAAGACCAGCATTGGGGGGCAGCTTGCGAGGTGTAGGAGCCCAGTCCCCGGCGAAGGAACGCCCGATCTCCTGAAGCTGTTCGGAGGAGAAGGTACGCCGGTTGACCGGGACGTCCCGCCGAATCAAGCTCGGGAGACGGCGAGTCCCATCGTCGAATCCAAGAAAATCCCGAGCCCCTCCGTTGTATCCGATGCCTTCCTTGAAGGACGCCGCCGAGTTCCAGGACCCGGAGAGGGAAAAGCCGACGAGGCGGTTCGCCGGAAAGCTCTTGGTACGGAGCTGTACGAGGCCACCGGCGTAGTCGCCGGGCTGTTCCGGGGAGTAGCTCTTGCTGGTGACGATACTCTGCAGGAGACCGGCCGGAATCACGTCCAGGGGAATGGCCTTCTTGTCCGGAACAGGAGATGCCAGAGGCGAACCGTTGAGGGTCGTGGAGCTGTACCGCTCCCCGAGGCCGCGCACGTAGGCATACTTGCCGTCCACGACGGAGATTCCCGGGACCCTTTTGAGCGCCGCTCCCGCGTCCGAGTCGGGAGTGCGGGCGATCTGGTCCGAGCCAATGGCGTCCTGAACCACCGCGGCCATCCTCCGCTCGGTGAGGAGGGCGGAGGTGCTTCCCCGCTCCACGCTGGCGGAAACCGTAATGCCCTCGAGGGCCACCGCCTCCGGCTCGAGGGTCACGTCCAGGACCGCGGCCCGGCCCACCGGAACGTCCACCCCGGTGACGGTCTTCGTGGCATAGCCGATCACCTGGACAATGATGTCCCGCGTGCCGGCGGGCACACCGCGAAGCACGTACTGACCGTTCACCGAGGTCAGACCCCCGATGGAGCCGTCAGCGAGAAAGACCTGGGCGCTGGCAACCGGCCTTCCCGTCTCGCCATCAATGACCCGGCCGACGATTCGTCCGGCTAGTTTCTCCGGCGCCTGAGCCAGGGCGCCGCCCGGCAAGGAAATCAGGAGGAACACCGCCGCGACCGATGCCGCGCGGACCCTGCGTTTGATGCTCATCGCCCTTCTCACTGCAAGGTGTGAGACCGAGCACCAGCGTGTCCGGAGCCCCTCGCTCCCTTTTGCTGTGTGCAGACTCAGGTTACGGGAGAGGGGTAACGAGCCCTGAGCGCGCATGTAACGGCGACGTAAATCGTGGGGAGAACGGCCAACCTTCTTGCACCCGCCCCAGCCCCGTCCTACCGTGGCTTTCTCTTCCTCGCCGGAGACATCAATGCGTAGTGTTGCGAAACTGGTTCTGGCCCTGGGTCCGGCCCTTGCCCTGCTCCCCGGTGCGGCTGGTGCGCAGGAGGCGCTTTCACCTTCTCCCCGCTATGATGTCCTGATCCGGGGCGGCATTGTGGTGGACGGCACCGGAGCTCCCCGGTTCTCGGCGGACGTAGCCGTTGCCGGGGATCGCATCGCGGCGGTTGAGAAAGAGGGCATCGACCCCCGCCTGGCCCATACGGTCATCGACGCCCGCGGACAGGTGGTGACTCCAGGATTCATCGACAACCACGCCCACGTGCAGTCGAGCATCGCCGACTATCCCCTGGCGGAGAACTTCCTGCGTCAGGGCATCACCACGATCCTCGCCTCCCTTCATTCCGGTGACCAGCCCTGGCCATTGCGGGAGTTCGCTTCCCATCTGGAAATGGCGCCCAACGTAGGCTTCTTCGCCGGCGCCGACCACGGCCTCCGCGACGAGTCGAACCAGGTGGACTACCACAGCGAGCTGTTCAGGTAGCGCTTGGCCTTGAGCCTGCGGGGCGGGACGGCCGCGTCGCCCTTGAGCACGTGCATCAGGTCATCGAGCACGTAGTGGGTGGCACTGAAGCCGTTCTTGATGGCCTTGACCCCCAGGGCCACGGCCAGGTGGCTTTTGCCCACGCCGGGCGGCCCCATGAACAGGACGTTCTCGGCCTGGCGTATGAACGCACATGTGGCCAGGACCTCGAGCTTGCCGCGGTCGGCCCAGGGCTGGAAGGTCCAGTCGAAGCCCTCCAGTGTCTTGCCCACCGGCAGCCCGCAGAGCCGGAGCGAGGTGGCGATAGGGGGAGGTCAGCTCCCCGTGACTCCGCTGGAATGCCCTCCAAGCTCCTCACAATCCGGACGAGAGAGTCCATTCGAAACGCCATCGTCCCGCCTCACCCAGCGGACGCGCAAACCCGAGGCGGAAGGCGTCACCGAACATCCGGAATCCGACGAATAGCGCCGCCCGCGTCCCATCGGTGTCATTCCAGCCGAAACGCCGCATGATCGACTCCGCCGCAGCCGACGCTCCGGTCCAGCCAGCGTGGACCTCCACCGACGGTGATGGCACCGGCGGCGGTAAGAAGACGCGCCCGACACGCATGGGCCACTCGAGTACAGGAAGGGAGTACGTGACGCCCATGCCCCCGACCGCGGTCCTATCCCCGACAAAGGCCTTGTACTCGAAGCCGGGAAGGCGCCCTTGGAGGCCTCCCACCTCGAAGAGGCTCTGGGGCGGTGGGCGAGTTGCTTCGGTCCAGCCACCGTATACCTCCCCGGCCAGGGTCCAGCGGCCCCGCCTCTCCCGAGCTCGGAACACTCCTTCCACTCGGAGCCATGCGAGATCTCCGCGAGCCAACTCCACTCGGATGCCTGCGCTGCGACCGGGAGTGAGGTACTCTCCTCCGGACAAGCCACCGACGGTCAAACCCAGTGAGATGCGCGCATAGCCACCCTCGAAGACAGGTCGGAGAGCGCGGTATGCTCCGCCCAGAGGCGGCCGATCGACATGACTGGACGGAGCCCTGTCCTCCACCCAACCGGCCGAGAGATCCAGTGTGGCTCCGCGTTGCGACGATATACCGCCCCCCACCTCCGCCGACTTTCGGTCTACATAGTCGAAGTTGTCCCGCCCAAGCACACCAAGGACGGTCGGCCGCGCGGCGAACACGCGCGGGAAGTCATTCGTTGAGGCGAGTCGCCGCCCCGCTGCCACCCACACGTCCCATTCTGATGCCTCAACACCACCCGTGATGACGCCGCGGACCGTTGATTCCGCCCAGGCATATCCTCCGTGACCTTCCACGAACACGCCGGGAACGGAATTCCCCCACACCATCCTCATACCGAAGCCTGTGAACAGCCCCTCGACCCTGTTGAACCGGAGCACGTCCGAGACACCGCCTGCATCGAATGTCACCTTCGGTGAGCCGCCGACCCCCGTTGTTGCCGACGCGAGTTCCTCCGAATGGTGACTGCCCGATTCGACAGTCATGGCCCCCAGGTCCCGCCTCCACGCCCGGTAGGCCGACAATGAGTCCGGACGAGCCAGCTTGAGGATCCGCTCGCGATTTGACGCGGGAAGGCCCGGGCCGGTTGCCGAATCTGGACCGTGGACCTCGGTCCGGTAGAACTCCGATACGATCCTGAGAACAGCCTCCTCATCAACGAGCGTCGGGTCCACCTCCACTTCGATTCTCTGGCGGTGGGGGAGCCAAGCTCCCTCCCATTCCGCATTCTCCAGGTCGAGGAACAAGTATGACCGAGTCGCAGCTTCCAGCAGTCGCGCTAGGGAGGAGGGCGTCCGCTCGCGGCCGATGAGCCGTCCCCGCATACGAACGATCTGGTGCCGACTCGCGTCAATGTAGACATCACCCGAGAAGACGAACGCCTTCGCAGGCACGTCGGTCGGTTGCACCCCGATCCGGACCACGTCCACAGTTCGTCCGGGAAGCCGAAGGACGATCGCGGTATCGCCCCCGTTGAAGCGATAGTACTTCGCCCGGTCGCGACCGAAGGGGTGGAGGAGAGGCCTTGCTGGCGGAGGAGAAGTCGAACCGGCCTCGTCAGCCTGACCCGGTACTACAGGCGTGCCGACAGCGTTGGCGTCCCGGACCTCATCACCGCGGCGAGCCGCCGGCAGCACCGCCACGCGGTCCCCATACAAAGGTCCAATCAGCCAGGGTGCCCTCAGAAAGCTGAGGGCTGACGGTGTCAACCCCAGGAACCGCGCCCGATATCCCAGCACGTCGTACCTCAGGCCCCCCGACCGCCACCACTCCACCCGGCCAGCGAACTGCTCAACCTGGAGCGGCACTTCCGCGCCGGTCCGCCTACGCATCAGCAGGGTAGCCTCGGATTCTACGGTCGCCTCGAACGACGTGAGGGTGGCAGGCGGCACGGTATGCGCCGCCGCCGCCGCGACCACCAGACGGCGCACGCGGTCACTCTCGTACGTGGAGTCCGGCGCCGGCGGTGCGTGCTGGCCGGGGAAAGCAAGAGCGATGAGAAGTCCCAGTGTATGCACCGTACCGCGTCGATCCTGTGTTGAGGGAACGACAACTGAACAACATGGTCGCCGGGCACGACTCTCTCAAGGCACCAGGATCTGTCGCCGGCCAATGGCACCGAACTCCCGACGCTTTCTTGCCCCGCGCCCGGATGGCCACGCCCAGGCGTGACCATCCGGGATCCTGCGTCACCAGTCAGATGCAGATATCCCCGAAGACTGGGTCGAAGCACTCCACCGTCGTACTGAGGTTGTAGGTATTCCCGAACGAGTCGCGTAAGCAGGTGTCACCGCACCTCACCATCCAGCAGACCGCACGGAGCTAGGAGCCTGTCCGGGTAATGCAGCGGGCCGCGCCACCCGTGACTCCGTCACG
>JBHHWB010000007.1:0-69654 GCA_046756305.1 Gemmatimonadota bacterium | reverse complement strand
AACGCCATGACAGACATCATCTTACCTGCTCGTGGGTTGGGGCGGCACGGCCCCAACGCGGCCTGCTGCATTCCTCGGACAGGCTCCTAGGTCATCCCCTTACTGGAGGGAGCGGATCGTCATGAGTTATCATCGATGCCCGAAGTGCGCGTCCGACCAGGTGGTGGACGGCGCCTTCGTCAGCCTGCCCCAGGGCTCGCGCATCACGGTCGGTGTGGATCACAATCCCGACGGCGACACACTGGCCCAGCCTGCCAGCACGGGGCTGCACGCATCGGTGTGCGGTTCCTGCGGATATGTCGAACTCTGGGCGAACCGGCCCGGGGAGCTTTTGGAAGCCTATCGGAAGGCCGCCCGGACGCGTCCCGCTTCTCCTCCCGGGAATGGCGGGAGAGGCTCGTGATCCGATTACGGGCCAACGGGTATCGTGTCGGCGTAGATCTGGGGGGCACCAAGATCGAGGCCGCGGTCATCTCCGCCGACGGCGGCATCGTGGCACGCCGCCGGGTGGCCACGCCCCGCTCATACGAGGCCACTCTCGAGGCCATCGCCGCCCTGGTCGCCGCCACCGAGGAGGAGGCGCTGGCGAGGCTCCCCGACACCCTACGCATTCCGGAGACGGAGGACGGGACGACGAATGAGGGTGAACCCCTGCCCGTGGGGGTAGGCATCCCCGGAACCTTGTCACCCGCCACGGGGCTGGTGAAGAACGCCAACTCCACCTG
Source organism: Gemmatimonadota bacterium (assembly GCA_046756305.1). Taxonomy (GTDB): domain Bacteria; phylum Gemmatimonadota; class Gemmatimonadetes; order Longimicrobiales; family Gaopeijiaceae; genus JBHHWB01. The sequence goes on along the minus strand of JBHHWB010000007.1, from coordinate 68,929 downwards.
GCTCATCGGCCATGCCCTGGACTCGGATCTGGCGGCTCGCCTGGGACAGCCCGTGCGCCTCATGAACGACGCCAACTGCTTTGCGCTCTCCGAAGCCAGAGACGGTGCGGGAGCCGGTGCCGATTCCGTCTTCGGGGTAATCCTGGGCACCGGGGTTGGGGGCGGCCTGGTGCTTCACGGAGAGGTGATCTCAGGCCATCAGGGTGTGGCGGGCGAGTGGGGCCACAATCCAATCCCTTGGCCCACCGAAGAAGAGATTCCGGGACCCGAGTGCTACTGCGGACGCCGGGGGTGCATCGAGACCTTTCTCTCCGGCCCGGGAATGGAGCGGGACTACTTCGAACACACGGGAGAGCGCCGTACCACCCGCGAGATCGCCGGGGATCTGGCGGACAACGCCCACGCCGAGCCCGCCCGCGCCGCCTTTGCCCGCTATGTGGACCGCCTGGCCCGCGGCCTCGCCACCGTCATCAACATCGTGGACCCCGAGGTCATCGTCCTGGGCGGCGGCATGTCCAACTTCCCGGACCTCGCCCCCCGCGCACGGGAGGCCCTTCCCCGGTACGTCTTTACCGATGAGGTGCGTACGCGGGTGGTCCTCAACCACCACGGAGACTCTAGCGGGGTGCGCGGCGCCGCATGGCTCTGGCCTCTGCCTGGGAAGTAGCGGCGCCCCTCCGCTCCGGCTGCGGTGCCAGGGTCGGCTTCACCTGAACCAGACCCGGCCCCGCAGCCACCGGCCGCAGCGCCACTGGCCCGCTCCCGGGATGGTCCCGGATCTCCAGGACGGCACTGAAGAGCTCCGGGCTGGCATCTACTGCGTCACCGCGGCATACAAGCACCACCCGGGGAAACTCTCGCAGCAGCTTGCGCACCAGAATCAGTGCGCGCACGCGCGCCTCTTCATCGAGACGATCGAAGGGTTCATGGATGAGGATGCCTTCCAGCACCCTCCCGCCCCCGGCCACCAGGGTGGCCGCGGCGAGGCGCACCGCCAGGCGCCCGGCGGCGAGATCCTCTTCGGAAAGGGGTGCAAGAGGTCCGCCGTCGCCCTGGAGCCACGCTGACTCCTGTGACCACGTCACCGCCAGGATTCGCCCTCCGGAGATGCGGCCCAGGAAGCGTGAGGCACGGTTCAGCACGGCCGATCGCGCCAGTCCGAGGCGGGCCTCCCGCAGCCGCTCCAAGGCGGCGGCGGCGGTTCCTGCGAGCCCTCCACCTTCCTCCACCGAGGGCGGGTTCCCGGCGGCCTCCCGGAGCTCGGAAAGACGCACCCGCAGCAGCTCCACCCGCTCCGATCCCGCCTCCAGAGCCGCGTGAAGTCGCAGGGCCCGACTCTCCAGCTCCTGCAGGTGAGCCGGCTTGAGCTCGAGCTGCTCCAGCCGTTTCTTCCACCAGCTCCCATCCTGCACCACGGCCTCCCATTCCTCCCGCAGCTCGACCAGGACCGCTTCGTGGTGATCAGCCAGCACGCGCCCGCAGGTGGGGCAGGGGGCATCCGGACCCGCCGCTTCCAGAGCCCGGATGCGCCTTTGCAGCTCCCGCGCCCGGTCCCGATAGGCGTTGAGGGTGGTTTCGGCGTCCTGCCGCTCCCTGTGCCAGTCCATGGTAGCGGCCTGCACGTCACCGGTGATCTCCGCCGCCTCGGCACGCACCTCCCGCACCTCCCGCTCGGCGCTTCGCAACTCGGCGGCCACCTGTTCCGCATCCGTGCGCACTGCTCCGAATGCCGCAGCACCGCCCGATGCGCCTCCCCCTCCCAAGCCCGACTCCCCGTCCTCCACACCCGCCAACCGCCGGGCCTGCGCCCGAGCGAATTCCACCTCGTTGAGTCCCCGCTCCCGCGCCACCGTTTCCACGGCCTGGCGAACCGCTCCATCCAGTGTTTCCGGCGTCTTTCCGGTCCAGGTATCGTACAGGTGATCCATGGGCGCGCCTGCGTTGCCCACCCTGGAAAGAAAATCCACCATGGCCCGGCGGGATCGCCCCGAGCCTCCGATGATGGCGGTGAGGCCCGGCGGAATGGACGTGCTGACGCGTCCCAGGCCCGGCACCTCGCCGTCCACGGTCCGCAGGACGCCTCGGGGGGGATGTCCGTCCGGAGCACCTCCTTCCCCCTTTCGTCCCTCCCGGGCCGGCACGAGGACCCGAGCCAGATTCCTCGCCTCCTCCTCGCTCAGACCGTCCCGTTCCAGCTCCGACTCCAGCGCGGTGCGTAGCCACCGCGGGATCCTGGACGGCTCCGGATCCTCCGGCGCCACGTGAGGCACCAGCGCTTCCCGTCCCGCCTCCACCGCCAGGTGCAGCGCCTCGGCGCGAAGTCCCGTGAGCTGCTCTCCCTGAAGAGCCAGGAGGTCCTCCGGTTCCACGCCGTCCAGGCGCAGCCGCACGATCTTTCCTCCGATCCCTCCGGGGACCTCGGCCATGACCTCCGCCACCCTGCGGCGCAGACGCTCCGGGTCTCCGGGGAGCACACGGATGGGCGCCAGTGCGGCTACGGGACGAACGGAAATGGGGTGGAAGCGAGTCTCCCCCGACTCCACGTCCACCGTTAGAAAACCTTTCTCGTCCGCAGCCTCGCCCCAGGGATCCAACGCCACCCGCTCCAGCGCCCCAGGATACTGCATTCTGGAGGACACCGCCCGGCGCCGGTGCTCTCCGCCCAGGGCCACATAATCCCAATCGTCCGGATCCACGAAGAGGCCTCCTTCCCCCCTCTCCCTCACCATCCCGTGGACCACCAGGACGTTCCAGCGGGCCCGGGGATCGGGTTCGGGCGGTGGTGCAGAGACGCGCTTCGTCCCCCGGTAGGGAACGAGGACGGCATGCAGTCCCAGGTCCGGGAGCACCACGGAGCGGGGAAGCGTGGTCGCCGCGTCCACATTGGGAAAGGTGTCGAGTACGGCCAGGGCTCCCGGGTCCCCCTCCCGGCGCGGCGTGTCGCGCGGACCCGCCACCATGAGCACACGGGTGGCGGGGAGGTGGGTGCGGAGATCCTGCAGGCCCCGGGCCAGCGAGACCACCGCGCCTGCCGGGGGATCCGGCCGGTCGAAAACGTCCCCGGCCATCACCACCACCTCCGGGCCAAGGCGGATGATCTCATGGATCGCCCGCTCGAAGACGGCGGCCACGTCCCGCTCCCGGACGTTGATTCCGTCCTCGGTGCGCCCGTAGGCCTGGAAGCCCAGGTGCAGATCCGAGAGATGGGCGACGATCACCGATCCCTCCCTTCGGCGCCTCTCACGCCGGCGCCGCCGTCAACTGAACGCAGGCCAGGGCGTCCGTGACCCGGGGGGGCAACGGCTGTCGACTCCCCACGAGGATCTGTTCGGTGTTCCTCAGGCCCGCGCTTAGGCGCCCCGGCGGCAGGGGAATGGTTCGGCGCACCCGACACCACGTCCACTCTTCCGCGATGCGCGAGACGTCCTCCGTGTCGGCTTCCGGTCCTACCAGCAGAACCCCGCCGGGAGCTACCCGGTCCCGCACCGCCGCCCAGGCCCGGGCGCTCATCCCCACCACTCCTCCCGCGGCGCCGAGACCGGCGGTGTCCACCACCACCACGTCGAAGATTCCCCCCATTCGCGTCAGGAGGTCTTCCATGTTGCCCGTCTCGACCCGGGTCGCGCCGCTTTCGGTCGGATCCAACCCGGTCTCCATGTATTCGGCGGCCAGGCGAAGGACGTGAGGGTTCCGCTCCAGCACCGTGACACGAACCCCGGCATGTTGCCGTAGGATGATGCGGGCCAGAGGCGACGCCCCTCCCCCAACCACGAGGATGCGCACCTCATCCACCATCACCGGTAGAATGCGCTCGACCATCTCCACCTCCCAGGGGGAGGGCGTTTCGGCGTCCAGGGTCATCCACCGCCGCAGCCCGATGCCCTCCCGCAGGAGGCGGATCCCCTGGCTGTGGATAGGCAGATGCCGCTCCTCCACCCGCACCCGCCCCCAGTGCGTTGGAACGCTGGCCCGGACGAAGTGGTGGATACGCGCATCCAGAACCGATCCGTAGACGAGACCGCCGGCCGAAAGCAGGACCAGGCAGAAGAGGAAGAGCGAAGCCGGCGTGAATACCTGAGGCAGGGAGATCCCTGTGGCGGCGAATCCCAGGGCCGCGCCGAAGGTGGCGGGGGCCCCGACCAGCGGGAAGCGCCCCCTCAACTCCGTCCCTTCCCGGGTGGCCGCCTCGGCGGACATGGCGGCGAGGACCGCTCCGCAAGCATAGAGAGGGAGCCCCGCCAGGAAGGCCAGGCCCATGCCCTGGGTGAGGGCGTCGCCCCCCAGGCTCTCGAGGAGAGACCACACCGCGCTGAAGAGGGTGGCAAGGAGAAAAACGCCCAGACAGGCCAGCCACCGCCGGCGCAGGAGATCCAGGAGGCCCGGCTCAAGGCGCGGAGCCATGGCCAGACCCAGCCCGAGGGAGACCGCTTCCACCACCAGCACCACGGTGAGGGATCGCATGAGGCCCGGCCCGGTGTACAGCAAGAGCCCCAGGGCGATCTCTGCAGCCGTGGCCACGGCGACACCCACCACGAAGGGGGGAAGCCAACTCAGAGTGAGGACCTTGCGGCTCACGGGCGATCCCGCCGGCTCACGGTGGCGTACTCCCCGCGGTGAAAGACGAGGGGGGGTTCGTCTCCGACTTCCAGCGCCTCCACCCGCCCGATGAGAATCGAGTGATCCCCTCCGTCATGGACGGCCTCACGCCGGCAGGCCAGCCACCCGCTCACCCCGTCCAGGACGGGTCCTCCTCCGGGCCCCGGACTCCACGTCACGTCCCGGAAGCGCGCAGCCGACGGCTCGGTGGCAAAGCGCTCCGCCACCTCCCTCTGCTCCTCGCCAAGAATGTTCACCGTGAAGACGTCCCCTCCGATAAGAGCGTCGTGGCAGGAAGAAGCCTTGCCGATACAGACCAGAACGAGCGGAGGATCGAGGGAAACGGAGGCAAAAGAGTTGACGGTGAGGCCCACGGGACGCCCTTCGGCATCCACAGTTCCCACCACCGTCACCCCGGTGGGGAAGCGGCCCAGGGCATCCCGGAATGCCCGCGCCTGCTTTTCCTGAAGCTGCGTCATCCCCCTTCTCCCTCCATTCCCGGAGCGTCTCCGCGTCCAGGACCGGTTCCGCGCCTGGAAAGAGGTCACGCTGCGGGAGGGTGGTGTTGCACCGGCGAGAGTCAGCCCTAGCTTTGGAATCCCACGGTTCGCGGCGAACCGGACGTTCCTCCTGCGGGCAGGCCTTGAACCATGCGACTTCGCTGGCTGATTCTGGCGGTCATAGTAACGGCGCCCTCTGGCTGCGACAACGTAAAATGGGGGGGACTCAAGGTCGATCTCGCCAAGCCGCCCACCCGCGCCGAACTGGCCGCCCCCAAAGCCGCCGACGCCGGAAAGGCACCCGAGCCCGTTTCTCTCCCCGAGGAGCCGCTCCTGCTGGCCGGTGCGCGGGACGGACACCGAGCCACGCTGGCCGTGGTCGGCATGGTCTCGGGAGACAGCCTTCTGCCTCTCCCCGGCGATCCCGAGGATGGGAGATTCGCCTCGGCCGTTCAGGATCGGCTTCTGCCTGCCGGGAGCGCTTTCGCCCTTTTCAGCGGCGGAGCGCGGGTGGGCCGCCTCACCGCCGAGTCGTCCTCCCTGGACGGCGCCTTCTGTCCCGGGCGCTTCACGGTGACAGGCGTAGTGGAACTCATACCCGAGGCCGCCGCCGCCACCCGCTTCCTCGCCCTCCCGCTGGACGTGGCGCGAGACCGCACCTTGGGCCCCTTCCGGAGCTACCGGCACAACTACGACCAGCGGGTGGCCTCCCTGACCCTGGCCTCCGCCGCCATCACCGAAGTCGGCGCCGCCTGGCCCCCGTCCGTGCTGGAGGCCCGGGCCGACATTCAGGCCTTTCGTCTCCCGGAGGATGACGGCCCTTCCATCGCCGCCACCTTCCTCTACCGTGACCGGCTGGCCGTGGCGCCGCCTCGCACCGGGGCATGGTCCCTCTTCCTCATGGGCCGCGAAGTAAGCGGCCGCTACCGGCGCAGTTACGTATGGTACCGTCCCGCCGACCGCGAAGGAAAGGCGGCGCCCCGCTTTCTGGACCATCTGGATCTGAACGGTGACGGGTCCAGTGAAGTGGTTCTGGAACTCTTCGGTGCCGACGCCCGGGGTTACGCCGCCCTGGCCCGGAGAGCCGGGCGGTGGACCCGAACCTTCCAGGACACGTGCGTGAGCGCCGGACCCGACAGCGCCGCCGTGACGCCCGACGGCGGCTGATTTCATGCGCCGTACCCGCCTCGGCGGCATCCTTCTGAGCTTGCTCGCCCTCGCGGCGTGTGGGGCCGGGGAAGGAGGCGGCCACCCGCCCGCGCTGGATGCGATTACGCTGGTGGACGCTGCGGGAGACACGCTCACCCTGCCGACTCCCGCCCAGCGGGTCATCTCTCTGGTTCCGTCCGCCACGCTGACCCTGGACGCCCTGGGTGCGCGCGCCCTCCTGGTGGGACGGACCGACTACGATACGGTGGCGTGGGCGGCGAAGATCCCCTCGGTGGGAGGGGGCCTGCATCCCTCTCTCGAGGCCACCGTGGCCCTGCATCCCGATCTCGTGATCCGCTTTGCCGGACCCCAGGATCCCGACACGCCCCGACGCCTCCGGGAGTTGGGCATCGCCCAGCTCGCCGTGCGTCCCGACCGCATTGCCGACATCTTTGAAACCATCCGGCTCGTGGGTCGGGCCGTAGGAAAGGACGCACAGGCCGATTCCCTGGCGGACGCCCTTGGGCGTTCCCTGGACGCCCTGGGCCGCGAAGCGAAGGCTCTCCCCGGCCCGCCCCCACGCGTCGCTTTCGTCCTGGGCGGCTCCCCGCCGTGGGTGGCGGGGCCGGGCACCTACATCGACGAGCTCATCACCCTCGCGGGCGGCGTCAACGTGTTCGCCGACCTGGAGCACCCCTACTCCTCCGTGAGCCCCGAGGTCTTCCTTTCCCGGAGGATCGACGTGGTCCTCACCCCCGCGCCGGCGACCCTCGATTCCCGCCTGCTCGCGGGCGTCCGCGTGGAGAAGGTGAGCGGATCCGTGGAGCTTCCCGGCCCCAACGTGGTCGAAGCTGCGCGAGAGGTGGCGGACAAACTGCGCCAGACCCCTCCGGAGGCCTCATGATGCGCTCCCGGATCCTGGCGCCGCTCCTCGCCGTCGTTCTGGCGGGGGTGCTCTTTCTCACCCTCCGCTTCGGCGCGGTACCCACCTCCACCGGTGCCGTCCTCGCCGCCCTCCGGGGTGGAGGCGACCCAACCCTGCGCACCATCCTTCTGGAGTTCCGTCTCCCCCGCGCCGTGCTGGCCCTCCTGGTTGGCGGCGGTCTGGCCATGGCGGGCGCCACCTTTCAGGCGATTCTCCGCAACCCTCTGGCCGAGCCCTACATTCTGGGCATCTCCGGCGGGGCCTCGGTAGGGGCAGTCATCGTCATCGCGCTGGGCATCACCGCCGTCGGCGCGTGGACGCTGCCCCTGGCCGCCTTCGCCGGCGCCCTTCTCGCCATCGTTCTGGTCTTTCGCGTCGCCACGGCTACGGGAAGGGGAATGGACGTGCGCGTCCTTCTTCTGGCGGGCGTGGTGGTGGGCGCCTTTTTCAGCGCCTGCATTGCCCTCATCCTCTCCGTCTCCGAAGCGCGCACGGTCCGCAGCGCGATCCTCTGGATCATGGGATCCGTGGCCGGTGCGACGTGGGCCGACGTGACCCTGACCGCCCTTTACACTCTTCCGGCGGCGGTCATCCTTCTCACCCTGGCCCGCCCCCTCAACCTTCTGTCCTTAGGGGAGGAGCCCGCCCACTACCTGGGCGCCGACGTGGAAGGCGTGAAGCGCACCGCCCTGGCCGTTGCCGCCCTGATCACGGCCTCGGGTGTTGCCGTAGCGGGCGTCATCGGCTTCGTGGGCCTCATCATTCCCCACGGCATCCGTCTCGTTGCCGGTTCAGACCACCGGCGCCTCATGCCCCTCTCCTTCCTGGCGGGCGGCACCTTTCTCGCTCTGGCCGACCTTCTGGCCCGCCTCGTCCTGGCGCCTACCGAGATCCCCATCGGGGTCGTCACCGCCTTCGTCGGGGTGCCCGTCTTTCTCTTCCTCCTGCGCCGGAGTCTCACATGAGACTCCAGGCCCGCGACCTGACGGTGCGCTACCCCACCCGCCCCCACGACGCGCTACGCGGCGTATCCCTCGAGGTACAAGCGGGAAGCTTCTACGCCGTTCTCGGACCCAACGGTTCGGGCAAATCCACCCTGATCCGGGCCCTGCTGGGCGCCGTGGCCCCGCGGTCGGGGGACGTCATTCTCGGCGAGCGTCCCCTGAAGGAGTGGTCCCGCACCGAGCTGGCGCGCACCGCTGCGGTGGTACCCCAGCGCGAAGAAGTAGCCTTTCCCCTCACGGTACGAGAGATGGTGGCCATGGGGCGCTACCCCCATCTGGGATCCTTTCGCCCCGAGGGCGAAGGGGACCGGACGGCCATCCTCGAAGCCATGGACCGCTGCGACGTGGCGCGTTTCGCCCGCCGCGACGTCAACACTCTGTCCGGCGGCGAGATGCAACGGGTGCGCATCGCCCGGGCCCTGGCTCAGGAGCCCCGGGTGCTTCTTCTGGACGAACCCACGGCAAGCCTCGACATCCGTCATGAGATGTCCATCCTGGAACTCCTGCGTACCTGGGCCGACAGCGGCCTCACCATTGTCCTGGTCACCCACGGACTCAACCTGGCAGCGCGGTTCGCCGACCACATCCTCCTTCTCCACGAAGGGGCGCAGGCCGCGGACGGAACCCCCGAAGAGGTGCTCCGAGAGGACATTCTGGGAAAGGTCTACGAATGGCCTGTGCGGGTATCCCGCGATCCTCTGACCGGCGCCCTTCGTGTCACACCCCTCACGACGGCGTAGCAGGCACGGCGTCTATCTCCTGGCCGCCTCCACAGATTCTTCGTAGAGACGCAGATAGCTCTCGTACCGGGACTCGGGAATGGCTCCTTCGGCCACCGCCTCGCGCACCGCGCACCCGGGCTCCACAGTGTGGCTGCACCCGCGGAAGCGGCAGCGGCCCCGGTACGCTTCGAACTCGGGGAAGCAGGCGGCCACCTCACCGGGCTCCACGCCCCACACCCCCACATCCCCGAACCCCGGTGTATCCGCCACCCGTCCGCCGCAGCTCAACTCCAGGAGGCGCGCGCTCACCGTGGTGTGGCGGCCCCTTCGCGTCTTGCGGGACAGTGCGCCCGTCGGGAGGTGAAGCCGGGGATCAACCGTGTTGAGCAGGGTGGACTTGCCTGCGCCGGAAGGACCCACCAGGGCGGAACTCCCTTCGCAGACGAGCTCTGCGAAGGCGTCCATGCCCGTACCCGCCGCCGCGCTCACCCCCAGGACCCGGTATCCCACGCCGCCGTACAGCTCCTGGAGCCCGCCGGTCACTTCGGCGGCTCCCGGTAGATCCACCTTGTTCACAACCAGGATGGGATGCATCCCACCCGCCTCCGCCACCGCCAGCAAGCGGTCCACCTGCTCCAGGCGCATGTCGGGCTCACGGGCCGCCACCACCACCAGCACCCGGTCGAGGTTGGCCACCACCACCCGGGCCCTCCGGCCACCGGGCCCCCGACGCACGAAGGCGGTGACGCGGGGCAGCACCTCCTCGATGGTGTACCCTTCCGTGCGACTTCCCGAGACCCGGACCCGGTCCCCGATCACCACCTGATCGCCCACGGCTGTCCCGCTCCCTCCCTTGCGGCCTCCCCCCCTCCCCTCCCCACCCTTCTTCTTCAGCCGCCCGCGCAGGGTGGCCTCCACCTCGGTGCCGTCCTCCAGGACCACCCGGTACACCCCGCCCGCGCTCGCGTGGACCGTACCCAACGTGGAAAGCCCCCCGCCGGATGCGTTCGCATCCTGCGGAGGGCTTGAAGAATCCCGACCGTCGCCGGTCGGCGCGTCGGTCACGCCGCGAAGGACTCCAGGGCGCTGCCCCGCTCCCCTTCACGGAGGCGGCGGAGCGCGCGGTCCCGCAGCTGACGGATGCGCTCCCGGGTCACGCCCAGCATGTTCCCGATCTCCTCCAGGGTGTGCTCACGCTCCCCCTCGAGACCGAAGTACAGGCGCAGGACCTTGGCGTCGCGGGCCTCCAGCGTGGAGAGTGCCTCGCTGATGGCCTCGGTAAGGAGGCGACTCTCCACCTCCACCTCGGGCTCGGCCGCTTCCTCGGTGATGAAACGCTCCACGAGCTGGGAATCCTCCGAGTCCCCGATAGGGGCGTCCAGGCGGATCTCGGCGGCATTGAGCGTCTGGAGCGATTCCACCAGCTCGGGCGTGAGGTCCGTGGCCTCGGCCAGTTCCTCGGTGGTGGGTTCCCGCCCCTTCTCCTGCTTGAGCCGCTCCTTCTCCCGGAAGATGCGGGCCAGGTCGCTGGCACGGTTCAAGGGCACCCGCACGGCGCGCCCGTGGTTGGCCAGGGAGGCCAGGATGGCCTGGCGGATCCACCACACCGCGTAGCTGATGAACTTCACCCCCTGCTCCGGGTCAAACTTCCGGGCGGCGGTGACCAACCCCACGTTCCCTTCCTGGATGAGATCCGTAAGGGACACACCGCGGTTCTGGTATTTCTTGGCCACGGAGATGACGAAGCGCAGGTTGGCGCGCGCCAGCTCCTGTACGGCCTCCTCGTCTCCCTTCTGAGCCAGGGCGCCGAGCTCCTTCTCCCTCTCCGGCGTGATGAGCTCGTGGCGGCTCACGTCGCGGAGGTACTGGTCGAGGGCGCTCTGCTCCTCCACGCTCGCATCGAAGCCCGAAAGGACGTTCTTTCCCTTGCGCTTGCGTCGCTTGGTGGTCTGGGCAGTGGCCATTGGAATCTATGCTCCTTCGGTCCGGGCCCCTCAAGAAGGCCCGGGTAGGATCCGTGATGAGCTGCGTCAGAATGTGCAGCCGTTTATGATGTTCCCCGGGGCGTTCCAAGTCAAGAACTTCCCGCCCCGTGATACGCCGCCACCGGGACGGTGTTCCTCCGTTCCGCCCACTTCACGCCAGGGCGAGGTGGGGACGCGTCAAGCGGTCCAGAAGCATCTCGGCATCCAGTTCCCGGCGCTCTACCGTAAAGACCCGCAACACCCGCGCTGTGCTGTACAACTCCCGCGCCACCCTGGGAAGATCCACCAGGCCGGGCAGCCCCTGCCGGCCGAGGCGAACTACGGACCCGTCGCGGCGCCCCACCAGGATGTCCAGGTGGAACATGGCGCCCTTGGCGGGAAAGTCGATCATGACCTCTCCAGGTTCCAGATCCAGCTCCTGGGCAAGCTGGTCTTCGAACTTCCTGCGCCGGGCGGGATCCTCCACGACCCAGTCCTCCACCACCCTCCCGCGCAGATCCGCGGCGGTGAGCTCCGCCGCCCGCTTCGGGAGACGGCGCTGGCGCAGGGCGGGCAGCCACCGTCCGGCCAATCGTTCGGCCACGGGCTCGTCGCTCTTCATGGCCCGCCGGCCGATCTCGTAGAGCAGCTCTTCGTCGGTGGGTCCGACCAGCTCCTCCCGTTCCAGGATCCCCGAAGCTACGGCTTCGTCCACGATGCGCTTGTACAGCGCCGTCGCCGCCCGGACTCCGTGATGCCAGTAGACGTTGCGGAACATCTGATACTTGGCGAAAAGGAGAGACTCCAGCGAGGCCGCCGCCTTTTCCCGCACGCCCAGCTCCCAGGCGCCCGTTTCCGGATCCGCCAGGGGAGCGAGTCCCTGCAGAAGTCGATCCACGTCTACCTCGCCGTAGGGTACGCCACAGAAGAGGGCGTCGCGACGCAGGTATTCCATCTTATCCAGGTCCAGACTTCCGCTCACCAGGCCACGGAGGGGCAGCTCGCTTGCACCGCGGATAAGGGCATGGATCCGCCCGCCCGCGTCCTCCCCGAGGGGCGAAAGGGCTTGGGCCAGGGCCGGAGACAGAAAGAAGGTGCGCGCGACTTCTTCGTGGTCCGCCGGGATGTGGTCCGATTCCAGTTCCTCCGACGCGTGGGAGAAGGCGTAGTGCCCGATGTCGTGCAGGAGCGCGGCGTAGGGGATCAGCTCCGCCCCCTCCCACACCTCCTGGGGCGCGCCGCCCCGCTCCCGCAGTTGGCGTAGAGCGGTGCGGGTCAGGTGGTACACCCCCAGGGCGTGATCGAAGCGCGTATGCGTCGCGCCGGGATACACCATGTGGGCCAACCCCAACTGCTTGATGTAGCGCAGGCGCTGGAAGGCGGCCGTGTCGACGATCCGCACCGCCGTGGAGTCCAGGTAAATGGTCTTCCACAGGGGATCGCGGATGAGCTTCGCGCCGGAGGCTGAGGACATGGCGTCAGGTCCGATGGGGGTGGACGGGCCGTTCCGAGAGCGGTTTCCCGCGCGGCCCCACGCGCGATCACACTAGACTTCGCCCACCCCGTGGGCAATGGCCGGATGGGACGTCTGTCCGCGACGGGCGTTGGCGCGTCCGCGAACCCTCTCCTATCTTAAAATTCCCCCACGCGCACAGCCTCAAACCCCCTTACGGAGTCCGCCGTCCAGGTGCACGCCAATCCCGCTCTTCGCACGTACGTGCAGGCGCACGCGGAAAACCGGCCAGGGGTATACCGGTTCTGGGGTCCGGGCCGGGAGCTTCTCTATGTGGGGAAATCGGTGCGGGTGCGCTCCCGCATTCTCTCGTATTTCACGGCGCCCCGCGGGGAGAAGGCGTGGGAGCTTGCCCGGGAAGCCGCCGACGTGGATTGGGACTACGTTCCCAACGAGTTCGCCGCCCTTCTCACCGAAATGAGGCAGATTCAGGCGAAGCAGCCGCGCTTCAACGTGGAGCACCGGCGTAAGCCCATCTACGCCTTCATCAAGGTCACCCGGGACATGGCCCCGCGCATCGTCCCCACCAGCCGTGTGGCCGCCGACGGCGCCACCTACTTCGGGCCCGTTCCCCGGGTGGGAGCCCTCGCCCGCATCGTACGGGAGCTTTCCCACCTCCTGGGACTGCGGGACTGTCCCGCCTCCACTCCCGTCTTCTTCCAGGATCAACTGGAGATTTTCTCGGGCGGGCGGCCGCCCAAGTGTCTGCGCGCCGAGCTGCGCACCTGCCTGGCACCGTGCTGCGGTAGGCCCACCGCCCTGGAGTACCATGAGGCGGTGGAGCTGGCGCGACGGTTTCTGGAGGGCAGCGCCGCCGGACCGCTGAAGGACCTGAAGATGCGCATGCACACGGCGGCGCGGCGCCTGGATTTCGAATATGCCGCCGTGCTTCGGGACCGGCTGGAGCGGCTGCAGGCCTTCCGCGATGAACTCGTCGCGTTCCGCGGCCGTGTGGAGGACCTCACCTTCCTCTACCGCGTCCCGGGATTTCGGGGCGACGACCGCCTCTACTTCATCCGCCGGGGCCGCGTCCACAGCGCCCTGCCCTACCCCAAGGACCGCCGCACCCGGGAGCGGGTCCGCGAGGCCATCTCCAGGGTCTACAGGGCACCTTCGCCCGGTCCCGAGGGACTGAGCCCCTCCCAGGCTGCCGAAATCCTCCTCGTCGCCCGCTGGTTCCGAAGACGACCCAAGGAGCGCAAGCGCACCCTGCCCCCCTCCCAGTGGCTGGAACGAAAGGCGGTGGTATGAGCCAGAGCCGCCGCCCTGAAGTCCGCGTCTTCGACGAGTGGGTCATTCGCGAAACCGTGGACGACCGCCTCGCGCTGGTGGCCGCAGAGCACGCCTTCCGCGCCCTGGCCCGGGGTCAGGCAGAGGTGGCGCCCCCCCTGGGCGCCCGCTTCGCGGGGATCTTTGGTGAGATCCACGTAAAGGGAGCCCACCTGGTGGGCTCCCCCTTCTTCGCCTTCAAGTTCGCCACAGGGTTCTACAACAGCATCGAGATGGGCGTGCCTACGGGCTCGGGACTCATGCTGCTCTTCGACGCCGAGACCGGGTTCCCGCGCGGCCTCCTCTTCGACAACGGATATCTTACCGACCTGCGTACCGCCGCCGCCGGCGGCCTTGCAGCCCGTCTTCTCGCCCCGGCCCGACCGCTTCGCGTCGCCATCATCGGCGCCGGGGTGCAGGCGCGACTGCAGCTCCGACTCCTGGCCCGGGTACGGAAACTCCACTCGGTGCGCGTCTGGTCACGGCGCGGATCTTCCCGGACCCATTTCGCCAAACGCATGGAGCAGGTCATCGGGCTTCCCGTGGAAATGTCGGAGGACGTAGCCCAGGCAACGGGAGAGGCCGACCTCATCATCACGGCCACGCCCTCACCCACCCCCCTCATTTCACCGGACATGGTGCAGGCGGGCGCCACCATCATCGCCGTCGGATCCGACAGTCCCGACAAGCAGGAACTGGACGCCCATATCCTGGCCCAGGCCGATAAGATCGTCACTGACCTCACCGGCCAGTGCGCGGAACTCGGCGAGCTCCACCACGCCCTGGAGGCCGGCGCCGTCGCGAAGGATTGCGTCTATGCGGAACTGGGCCAGATCGTGGACGGCGCCCGCCCCGGACGGGAGGGAGACGAAACCATCGTCTGCGACCTCACCGGCGTGGGCGTGCAGGACGCCGCCATCGCAGAGCTGGCCTTCCGCAAGCTGGTGAACCTCCCGCAGAAGATCACCGGAAAGGACTAGGAGCCTGTCCGGGCCATGCAGCAGGTCGCGTTGGGGACGCCACGGCTACCCGCCTGGCTTCAGCTCGAAGCGTACCGCCGCCACCCTCTCGATCCGGTCGCGGGAGAAGTAGACCGGGTGGAAGCCGTCCCGGGCCCACTCTTCGAAAAGATCGCGATAGAAGGGTGAGTCGGGATCCCCGGCCTGTCCGGGATTGTTCATCCCCACGGCGTGGTCCCAGTCCCGGGTATCCACGATGATGCGGAACGACGCTCCTGTCGTCTGGTTGTCGCCGTTTCCCGTCTGGTTCACCGTGTAGGCGTTTCCGCCCCGGGGAAGCGGACCCACCTCGAGACGCCGCCGCGTGGCCTCGTCCACGGCACGGCCCAGGGGGTGGTGCAGCGTCACATGCTTGTACCGGGCCCGACCGTAGTGCCAGTTCTCCATTCTGCGGCCCAGCTTGGCGGTGAGGTCCTTCTCCGCACGCTCAAGCGCATCAAGGAGAATCCGGTCCCGCACCTCCAGAAGGTCCGTCTCGCCGCTTTCATTCGCCAGCTCCGGCGGCGGAACTGTGAGCGCCTGGATGACCCGCGCCATGCCCGGTGTGATCCACTCCCTTCCTTCCTCCGGGACGAGACGTTCGGCCACCATGCCGCGCAGGTTCTTCTCCCATGCGACGTAGATCCCGGCTTCCACCGACTCGGGCGTAAGGAGGTAGTCCCACTCGAGGAGGCGGCGGCGCGCCGCCTCCACCCTCCGGCTCTCCGACTTCACCCGGGCGAGCAAGGGCACGAGCTGCCGTGCGGGAATGGAGAGGTAGTCGGTCTGAAGGCGCATCATATCTACAAGGCTGTGGCGCCGGCCGCTGCCCAGCACCTCTGCGATGCGCAGCCACCGGAACGGGTCCGTCCATTCGAACCCGACGGCCTCCATGTAGGGATAGTCTCTGGGGATCAGGTCGTTGTTGGCCGTAGCAAGAAATCCTTCAGGAGGATCTACCCGGTGGGGTTTGGCCTTGATGGGAAGATACCCATCCCACTCGTAGCGGCCGTCTCCCGGCACCGGCACCAGGCCGCTGAAGTTTCGGCGGATGGGAGCGATGCCCACCGCCTGCCATCCGATGGTGCCGTCGCGCCCGGCCCACACCATGTTTTCCCCAGGGATGTTGGAGTAGGCGCAGGCGTCGCGAAACTCCTCCCAACTGCGCGCCTGGTCCATGCGCAGGGAGGCCAGATAGGGCGCCCCACCCACCTCCATCCACGCCGCCCGCACTGCGTAGGCCCGGTGTCGGGCCGCGTCCTCATACACCACCGGCCCGTGACGCGTGTACTTCAGCTCCACGGTGCGGGGAGCCTCCCCTTTCACCCGAATCTCTTCAGTGCGCACCGTCATCCTCTCCCACCCGTCCCGGTACCGGTACCGCTCGGGGTCGGTGGGGTCGGTCTCGTAGACCATGAGGTCCTCGCCGTCGGTACGGAAGACGGTGAGACCCCACGCCCCATACTCGTTGTGTCCGATGGACACGCCGGGAAGGCTCGGCTCACCGCCGCCGATCACATTCCATCCCGGGCCTACCAGATGCACCCAGTAGCGCAGGGAGGGGGCGGCCTGCACGCGGTGGGGATCGTTGGCCATAAGAGGGTACCCGCTCTCGGAGAGGCGGCCGCTCACCACCCAGTTGTTGGAGCCCACGTCCTCCTGGACGTTGTACGCCGGGGCCGCAGCCGCCCGGGCGGCCGCGGCTTCCAGACGCGCGAAGGCTTCTTCGTCACCTCGGTACTCTTCCACAATGTCCTCAGGGAGGAAACGTACCGGTACCCGAAAGGCGTTGTAGACGCCGAGGATATCCTCGAAGAGACCTTCCCGATCCACCTTCGCATCCAACGTCAGATCCGGGTCCCCCGGACCCAGCGTGGCGATCCTCTTCACCGCCTCCGGGCCCAGGCGGGCCACGGCCCGCCCCATACGCAGCTCCGAGGTGATGTTGCCCAGCAGGCCCTGGTGCCGGGAGATGACCACGTCCGGCGTCCAGCGGCCCGGCTTCAGGTCCAGAAGGCGGAATTCCACGGGGAGGAGGCCGGGGTCGCGCTCCGTCTCGGCGATGTAGGCGTTGATGCCGTCCACGTAGGCGCCCACGATCTCCACTCCCCTGGGGTGATAGTGGCGTAGCTCCTGCTCCAGATCTCCCCGGAACCGGAAGAGTCGCGTGCCCCGGTCCCGCTCCACCTCCCGGGAGCCCAGGATCTCCGCCACCGTACCTGTGGCCTGCCGCCGCCACAGCTCGAGCTGGAAGAGCCGGTCCCTCGCGGCGTTCCACCCCTGGGCGAAGAAGACGTCGTGCTCGGTGGAGGCGTAGATGTGCGGGATGCCCCAACGGTCCACCACGATCTCCACCGGGGCGTCAAGCCCCGGCACCTGAAGAACGCTGTGTTCCGCCTCCTCCTGGGCCGCGGCCGGCGCCACCGCTGATCCGGCCGCCGCTGCCGACATCCCGGCACCCACCCCGATGAAGGCGAACCGCGCCAGCAGCGCACCTCGCAGGATGTGTCCCGCCCGCCGTCCTCCGGACGTCGGCCCCCTGTGGCGTCTCAGCATGTTTCTCATCTGCAAAGCTCCGTCCACCCGCGTTGACATCCCAGATCGAACAGTGCGTCGGGATCGGTCAGCGTTACCGGTCCCTTCGTTCCCCGCAGCACGATGTGCAGCTCCTCCACCGGTGGGCGGTCGCGCGCCGAAGGCCGTACGCCCCGGGCCATGTCCTGGGCATTCCGGCAGCCCGGCTCGAATCCCATGCGACAGGCACGCTGGAACTCCTGCTCGGCATCAGCCGGATTGGAGGAGCGGTTCGCCACAAGAAGGCCCAGTTCGTTGCACGCCCACCCCGAACCACGCAGGCAGAAATTGTCCAGCACCACACCCAGGTAGTCGCACGCGCGGTCGTTTCCTTCTTCACACTTGTCCCGCCAGTACGGTAGATACTTCCCGGGGTGTTCATCTCCCACGATCTGCGTGGCGCTGAAGGCGCTGAATACCCCCACCCACGTCGCCACCACGACGGCGTTGCGACGCAGCGGAGAAAGTTTTTTCCAGCCCGGCAGTGTCAGACCCCGCGCCCTGTTGGCGACGAAGCGATCGATGGCGCGCACCATGAGGTTCAGGAAGGGAACAGGCAGCAATTTGTCGTAGAAGGTTGGCGCGTCGATGGCCTCCAGAACGTACACCGACAGAATGATTCCCACGCCATAGAGAATGCCGTAGATCACCCGCCCCAGCTCGGAACGGGGTGAAGTGGAAGGATCGGTAAAGAGAAGGTTCATCCCCAGGAAGACGGCGATGGGAATGAAGGCATCGTAGAAGAAATACGTTCCGGTGATCTGGAGATGGAGAAGGCCAAACGCCACCACCGTGACCGCGGCGGCCATGGTCATGCTGCCCACGCCGAAAAGGAGCTGTCCGGGCAGCGCCGCCAGGAAGATGAGGAGAAAGATGTGGGGGGGATTGTTCTGGGTGGCCGCGATCTCCACACCGTAAGTGATGCCCGTGGATTGGGTGAGGATGAGCGCCACGGAAGCTACAGCGAGGGCGAAAAGCGATGGGTTGAAGATGTGCACCCTTCGTCCATCCCGGGTCCAGCGTATGAACTCCTTCCCGAAGAAGACCAGCGCCACCATGGCGAACTGCCAGTAGAACCACTCCAGCTTGAACCAGAGGAAGAGGTTGATGCTGAAGACCACCGGGATCGGCCCCACGCCCAGCCGATAGTTTCCGTACCGCACGAAGCTCAACAGGCTGTCCACGGCGTAGGCGAAGATGATCTGCGCCAGGATCAGCGGAGCGTATGCGTACACGCTGCGCACATACCAGCCCCAGTAGAGAAGCACGGCCCCCTGGGCGCACATCTGCACGAAGTGTGGTTTGCGAACCATGACTTCGATGCCGAGGCGGCGTCCGCTCCTCCGGTACCGGAACCAGAGGACAGCGGCCCACGCCACCACCACGGCAGCGGCGCCGAGGAACGTATACCACAGCGACGGGAGCTCCCGGATGGGCGGGAAGAAAAGGTAGGCGGCCAGGGCTGCGGCCATGGCCAGGGGAAACAGGAGTGCCCGTGGGATGGCGGAGGCGGCTGGAGACTCGGACATGCGCTCGGTGTCAGGGGTTTGGAATCCCCCATTTTGGGGAAGCATAGCCCCCGGCGCGAGGGGCAGTGGGTTCGCCGACGCTACGCTCTTTGAATACTCCGCTGTCGGCGGCGGCGCAGATAGCTGCTCAGGTTGGCCTGGGTCGTGGCGGGAAGGAGGAAAAGGGTCGCTCCGACGCCGAAGAGGGGAAGCGCCAGGGGAAGCTGGCCCATCACGGCCAGGAGGAAGCCGAGAAAGGAAAAGAGGTCACGGCGGCCCAGGTAGTGAAGCACCTGCATGACTCGGTGGAAGAAGCCGTCGCCGTTCTGGTATCCGTATTCGACGGCATGGGCGCTCCCCGAGTTCCGCTCCCGGAGAAGGTAGGCATTGATGTTGAGCACGCTCAGCAATGCCCCCACCGCCCCAACGATTCCGCCCCAGAAGTAGACAGGCGACATCCCGGCCCGCTCGACTCCGATGATGAGGCCCACGAGCACCGCAATGTACGACGCGCTGTCGCACAGCGTGTCGATCCACTCGCCCCTCCGGCTCGACTGGAAGGTGAGCAGAGCCAACTCTCCGTCCACCCCGTCCAGGATGGAGGCGAACTGAAAGAGGAATCCGGCCAGGAGCCAGGATCCATAGCCCCCCATGGCGGCGGCCCACGCGGCGAAAAGGCTCACCACCAGCGTGGAGACGCTGATCTGGTTGGGTGTGATGGACGTGTGGACCAACATGCGAGTGATGGCCGTGGAGACCTTCCGGTTGAGCCGGCGCGCCACCGGACCGTCGGAGGGCTTCGGCCAGCGGGCCATGAGGGCCCGTTCGGCGGCACGCACGTCGTCTCCCGTATCCACGTCCTGCCATCGCAGCCCCGTGCCGTCCACGGCCACGGCGGCTCCCCGGCGGGCCAACACCTGCACGCCCTCCGAAAGGGAAGGTGCCGGACCGGCCTCCCGCAGCGCGTCAAAGAGGGCCGGCTCCGCAAGAAAGACACCCGTGTCCACGGCGTCGAAGCGCTCCAGATCCTTTCCGATCTCCACAATGCGCTCACCGTCGAGTCGGACCTTGGTTGCGTCGTCAAGATCGTTGACGCCGTCGATGTCCCGGTCCACCACCAGAGCGAGTGCGATGTCCTCGCCCGACCTCGCGGCGAGGAGTTCCACCGCCTCCCTCTGGAAAACGTGATCGGACATGGTCAGAGCGAAGGGACCTTCGACGAAGGGCTCGGCCGCCAGGACCGAGACACCATTGGGCTCCTCCCAGCGGGAGTTCTCCACCCAGCGGATCTTGATCCTGAGGCGCCGGATCTTCTCCATCTCGCTGCGGATACGCTCGGCCTCGTAGCCCAGGACCACCACCGCCTCTTCGATCCCGCCCTCCTGGAGCGTGAAAAGAGTACGGGCCAGAAGGGGAAGCCCCAGAACGGGGAACAGGGGCTTGGGCGTCTCATTCTCCAGCCGGCTTCCCCGCCCGGCGGCCAGGACCACCGCCTGCGTTACCTCACCCATGGTCCGCCGCCGGATGCACCGTGCCCCTCCCATGCCGCGGGGCCGCGTCGGGATCCGCCACCTGGATCATCGCGGGAAAGACGGTGAGGGCACTCAGGAGGGTGGTGAGGAGGGCCAGGACCGCCAGCTTCCCGATGCTCACCAGGCCGGGGTGGCTGGCCATCATGAGCCCGGTGTATCCCACGATGGTGGTGACGGTGGCCATGGCCACAGCAGGGCCGGTTCGCCTCAGTACGTAGTAGAGAGAACCGGGTCCCTCTTCCAGGTAGCGATGATAGAGGTGCACACCTGCGTCCACGCCCACCCCGACCACGCTGGGAAGCACCACCATGTTGAAGAGATTCAGCTTCATCCCCAGCAGCGTCATGAGGCCACCCATCCATACGACGCCGACCAGAAGGGGGCTGATGACCAGGGCGGCGGCCCGTAGACTCCGAAAGTCCCAGATCAGGAGGAGGAAGACCACCGCCAACGAAAGAAGGATCGCCCGCCGCCCCTCCTTAATAACCATGCGCAGCAGATCCGCAATTATGATGTTGGGACTTGCGGCATGCACCACCTTTCCGTCGGGCAGTTCGAGTGTCCCGATGTCTTCGGCGAAGCGAATGCTGTTGCGCCCGTCCCGCAGGGCGACGCTGGGATAGATGAAGACGAAGCTCCCCAGGGTTCCGTCACCTTTGCGGAAGGGCCGCAGCACGTCCTCGGGAATATCCTCCAGAGAGATGGGCCGGTTCACAGCCAGGTAGCTCTCCAGACGGTCCAGACGCTCTCGATCCTTCCCTTCCAGGAGATCCCGTGCGTTCTCGCGTTGAATGAGATCGCGGATGCGGCGGATGCGCTCCAGGCGCGCTTCCTGGTCCCGGGGTATGAAGGAGTAGATGGACCGCACCCGGTCCACGGTGGGGGTTAGCGTATCCCCCGCCATGTGGG
Source organism: Gemmatimonadota bacterium (assembly GCA_046756305.1). Classification (GTDB taxonomy): domain Bacteria; phylum Gemmatimonadota; class Gemmatimonadetes; order Longimicrobiales; family Gaopeijiaceae; genus JBHHWB01. The sequence continues at coordinate 47,766 of JBHHWB010000007.1, read as the reverse complement.
CCTTCACCACTTCCTCCACCATGGCGGCCTCTTCCGGCGTATCGGCCAGCACCACAGCCGGAGACTCGGAGACGGTGAAGACGCCGCGGGTCAACTCTCCCACCCGCTGCCGCTCCGGCGTAATGATGCGCAGATCGGTGAAGTCGTACTCGAACTGGACATGGGCGAACCCCCACCCCGCCAGTGCCGTAACCACGGCTCCCACCCCGAGGAAGGCCCACGGATAGCGGAAGGGCCGCCGCTCGAAGCCGAACTGCTTGGAAGGAACCGGCCGAATGCGTAGGAGCCCGATCTTTTCGGCGCCCACCACCATCCCCGGCAGCACCATGACCATGGCCACCAGCGCGAAGATGAGGCCCACCCCGGTGATGAAGCCCAGCTCGGAGAAGCCCCGGAAGTCCATGAGCATGAGGGAGAAGAAGGCTGCGGCGGTGGTGAGGGTGGTGGTCCCCAGCGCACGGCCCGTTTCGCACACCATCTTGTGCAGGCCGCCGGCCTGGTCCATCCCCGACTGCCGGCTTTCCCGGTAGCGCGCGAAGGCGTGGATTCCGTAGTCGATCCCCATGCCGAAGAGGACCACGAAGAGGAAGCCGGTGATGGTGTTGAGTTGCCCGATGCCCACCTCGGTGAGACCGAAAGTCCAGGTCAACGAGCCGGCGAGCGCTGTGGCGATGAGGAGCGGCGCCGACAGGCTGCGGAAGTAGAGGACCAGGAGGAGGAAGACCCCTGTGATCCCATAGAGGGCCGTGCCGAAGATGTCCCGCTTCAGCGTCTCATATTCATCGATGCGGTTCTTGATGTTGCCGCCGAAGAAGGCCTGGATGCCCGTCTCTCCCTCGGCACGTAGGGTCTCGTCCACGATGCGCCGTACGTCAGCCAGCATGGCCCGGCCGAAGGCGTTGTCCACACTCTCTTCACTGGGAAAGACCTCCACCACCAGGACGGTACTGTCGTCGTTGGTGTAGTAGGGCTTGGGGAGCGACGCTTCGTACCGCGCCTCCCATGCGTCCAGGTCCGAGCCCGCCGATTCTTCCTCTTCGCCCCCGCCGAAGAGATCCTCCACCATGAAGGGGTTGAGTTCCTGCTTCTTTTCGTCGATGGCGCTCTGGATGGCGTCGTAGAGGGAGTCGAGCTCCTGCACGCTCAGGAAAAGAAGGGCGTTCCTCTCAAAGAAGTCCCGGTCGTTTCGGTACTGGGCGTAGGAGACGTAGGGGCTGGAGGGAAGACGCTCTTCCAGGGCCTCGGCCGTCGCCACCAACTCGGGAAACTCAGCGCCGGTGAGGACGACACGCAGCTTGCTGGACCCGCCGATCCCCTCGGCGCGCATCTCGTTGAGGGCCTGGACGCTGGGGAAACTCTCGGGAAGGAGCTGGGAAAGGTCGCTCTCGAGCTTCAGGCGCGTCATAAGCCAGCCGCCCGCCACCGTAGCGGCCAACGCGACAAGCAGGATCAGACCATAGCTGCGAGGGATCAGCTTGCAGGGGCGAAAGTTGGTCATGAACCGGAGGTCCGCTCCTCCTCCAGCTTATCCACCAGCTTCCTGTACATGGCCTCGTATCCCGACTTGGCGATCTCCCGGTTGAAGGTGTCCCGGTAGGTGCGCATGGTGCTCGAATCGTCGATGATCACATCGTAGGCCTTCCACGCGTCCCCCACCCGGTGCATGAGGTAGACAATCTCCACCTCGTTGTCGTCCTTGTACGCCACCGTGGTCACCCGGGCCTTGTCCCCATTGATCTCGGCGGGCTTGTAGACCACGCTGTCGGCCCGGTAGATACCCAGCTTGCGCACCGACGAGTTGCGCACCAGTTCCCGAAAGACGTTTACGAAATCCTTCTGCTCCTCGGGCGTCCGGTCCCTCCAGTGGCGCCCCAGCGCCAGGCGGGACAGCTCCTGGAAGTCCATGAGGCTGTTGATGACCTCCTTGAGGCGCTCCCGGGTGGCGTCGTCCACAGAATCCCCCGCCGCGTCCAGGATCTTCTTCACCGCCGCGTTGCGGGCGCGCACCACCTCCACGGGCGAAGCGGACTGAGCAGGCGCGTCACGGAAAAGCGACGCGTTCGCCTTCCCGGGCCAAATGGCCGCAGCGCACAGCGCCAGCGCCCCCAGGCCCACCACCCGCGGGGCCCCGAAGGGGGCCCGTCGCATCCGCATTCGTGTGGCGTGAGCCTTCCTACCGCTCATATCCGATATCCCGTCCCGTGCTGCGGCTCAGCCTGGCCAGCGCGGTGTTGAAGTTGGCGATGTTGTGGAGCTGCTCTACCTGCATGGCGATGTTGGCCTGAAATGCGTCGATGACGTCGCCGATCTCCCCCAACCCCAGATCGAAGGACTGGAGTTCGGCCCGCAGCCAGTTCTCGCCTGCACGCAGCGCCCCCTTCCCGTCCTCTACGTCCTCTTTGGCCCTCACCGCATCCAGATAGGCGGCGCGGACCTCGCTCTCTACGCTGAGCCGTAGCGGCTCGGCCTGAGCTTCCAGCTTATCCGCCTCGTACCGCTCCAGGCGGTAAGCATCCCGGTGCTGAAGGAAGTTCAACTTCCAGTCCACACCCAGAGCGATCCCCGGCCGGAAGTAGTTGGTCCGGTTGTACCAGAAGGGGTTGCGGGGATCGAAACGCGACGGCGCCACGTTAAAGGAAAGCGTGCCCGCCAGGAAGAGGGTGGGAAGACCGTCGCTTCGAGCGGCCCGGGCCAGGGCGTTGCGGGCGGCGATACCCGAGCGGAGCTGTTCCAGCTCCGGGCGATAGGCCCGGGCCAGCGCCAGGTAGGCCGACAGATCGTCCAGCTCCACATCCATGGCCTTGAGGGAGGCGTCTGCCGGGCGGAAGGTGACGTCGTCTTCCAGGCCCAGCGCCGCGCGAAAAGCGGCCCGGGCCTTTTCGGCTTCGGCGGTAAGCTCACGCACCCGCTGACCAATCTGATACTTGAAGAGACGGAACTTGAACATGTCGTTCTGGGTCGCCGTCCCCTCGTCGTACTGTTTCTGCAGGGTTTCTTCGGCTTCGTCCACCCGGTTCCGGACGCTGCGACTCACCTCATCCAACTCCCGGCTCAGCACTACGCCCCAGTAGAGTTGACGCACGCCCAAGAGCACCTCGGCCCGAGTACGCTCCAGCTCGGCCCGCGAGGCCTCGATGTTCTGCTGGGCCGCCGTGACCCGGGAGCCGATTTTCCCGAAGGTGTACAACGGCTGCACCATGTTCAGGTCGAACTGGGTGAACCAGCGCAGATCCCTGAGGCCCAGGATGGTATCGGGTGAGGTGAGCACTCCCGTCTCGGTGAACACGCCGCGCTGCCGCGGAATGGGGCCCCACAGGTTCCGAAGGCTGAACTCCGGGAGGATACGTGCGTGGCGCGCCTGGTCGAGACGCGCTTCGGAAATGCGGACTCCCGCCGCCGCGGGGGCCAGCAGAGGACTCCGCTCCAGGGCCATGCGTTCGGCGTCGGCCAGGCTGAGAACCAGAGTGTCGCCGGCGCTCCGCCGTACCGCGCCCGACACGTCTCCCCTTTCCGCACCGATGCTCGCGGCGGCCCTGCGCTGGGCGTAGACGGCGGAAGGCGCCCCCGGGAGCACGCCGAGGACCATGAGCCCGAGACAGAGTAGCACCGTGCGGCGCGTCATCGGTTCTTCACCGGCGGCACCACCTTCAGAACGCCCGACCCGGTACCGGGCGGAGCGCTCCGCAGCGCACGGATGTCGTCGTAGTCGGCGTAGGCTTGGGACTTCAAGGAGTTGGCGTCGGAGAGGATGCCGATCCCCTCCGTCTTCGGGGGCGGCTCTCCGCCGAAGGTGTCCCGGTACGCCTGGCGGACATCGAAGATGTAGGTGTGCCATTCGCCCAGTCCCTGCTTGTCGGTTCCGAAGACCACCTGAAAGGGCTTCCCGATCCCCTCGCGACGCACCGCTGTCCCGACGGGGAGCGTGGAGCTCCATACATACTTCACCGATTCGGGGATCTTCCCGAAGAACTTTCTCTTCAAGGTGAAGTAGATCCCCGCCGCGCTGTCCACCTTGTCGTCGGTGCGCTCGTCACCACCCTCGGGAATTCGCCATACGCGCACGCGAAAGGAGACGTAGGGATACTCATCCAGGTTCCAGCGTACCTTGGATCCCAGGATGACCGACTGACCCTCGTCCCGCGCTTCGAGATAGCGGTTCCCGTCTTCCTCCCGGATCCGGTACGGCTTGGGCTTCTTCCGGTCGCTGTCCCGCCAGTCCCATCCGAAAGGAAGGGAGTCTCCCACCTCATTCGCTTCGAAATCCTCCAGGGTGACAATGTCGTAGTCTCCGACCTTCGCCACCATGTAGGCGAAGGAATAGTCGTTGACCAGGCTTTTCACCCGATCACGCAGCGTCTCCCAGATCCTGCGGCCTCCGCCGCGCAGGTCCACCAGACGGCATCCTTCGTCATCCCGCAGGCTGAACCAGACCCAGAGGGCTCGTTCCCCTGCGGGAGATGCAACCGACACGGGAATCTCCAGGATGTCCCCGTGGCGCTTGGGCGGCCCCACGGGGGCGATGAGCCTCTCCGTTTCGGCATGGGAGGACGGCCCGGCTGCCGCCAGGGAACGCACAGCCTCGGCGGCGAGATGTCGCGCCAGGGCCTGCCGAAAATCTTCCTTCCGGCGCTGGGGAAGGTTCCGCCAGCGATCCTCGCCCAGGGTGCGCTGCGCCACATGATCCAGCGCTACGAACTTCGCTACCAGCGGCTCCACGGCGGATCGAAGGGCACGCGGGTCCGCATGTCCGGTATCTGCGTCGGCTCGGGGCGCGGGGACGGTCTCCTCCGCCGGGGCAGGGGTCGCAGCGAGCTCGCGCAGCCGCCGCCATGCCTCTTCGGCCAGGGCCGGACCTCGGTCGGCGCAGACCTCCGGACCCGCCTGGGCGGACACCCCGACAGGGGATGCGGCCGCATACCCCGCCCACGCCACCAGCGCCCCCAACACGGCGCCCCGCGCCGGAACCATCTTCTGGACCCGCATCAACGACACCTCACCCTCTCCGGGTCACCGGGATCCGGGCACGAGCCGCAACCCGTGAAATCTCCAACGATGAGTCAAACACCGGGGGCCGGACGGGGGTTCCTCGCGGTCTCGACGGCAGGGACCGCCGCTTCATCGCCGAAAAGGGCGCCGTGGCGCGGACCCGTGAGGGCCGCGATCCCCGCCGTGATCATCCCCAGCCAGATGAGGACGTACAGCGGAACGAAGTGATAGCGACTCTCTACGTACTCGGGATGGGTGCGCGGCTTTCCCGTGAACTTTCCCCTGTACTCGTTGGGAAAGAAGAAGGTCTTGTACGTCTCGATGGTGGCGACGGTGTACCCGATGGCGCCCAGGAAGATCAGCCCGTAATCGGGCGTGAGGGCCGCCATGAAGAGCCCGTAGCAGAGCGTGATGAAGGGGCTGCGAAAGAACTTGAAGATGCTGAAGCCCTCCACCGGCGCGTCTTTCCACGCTCCTCCGAAGGCCGAGATCCATCCGCCGGCGCTCCCCACCAGCCCCACGGCCAGATACCGAGGCATGACGTCGGGATGGTCCTGGAGCCAGTACGCCCCCGCCAGGACGAGAAGCCCGAGGGTCAGATACCCTACGCCCACCAGGAGACGGGCGCCCCTGCTGCGCACCGGTCGGCCGAAGACCGCCAGCTGCATGGGGATGGCGTATTTGGACTGGTCCTCTTCACGCAGAAAGGTCTTGTAGATCTCCAGCACCGCCCGCTCAAGGCCGTAGGTAGCGCCGAAGAGGACGGCGAGGCCCGCCGCCGAGCGCACGTCCAGGCCGAACCCGAAGGCGACGAGGACCGCGATGAAAGAGGCGATCACGGGACTGCGCAGATAGGTCTGCCAGGTGAAGCCTTCGTGGGGGGCGTCCTTGAACATTCCCCACGTGGCTGAGTGCAGTCCGACGGCGAGGCCCGTGAAGAGGGCGATGAAGAAGGTGGCGATCATAAGGTGTCCGCGACGGGATCGATGAGATTCATGCGTCGAAGGAAGCGTAGGCGCGACGTACGATCTCCAGATCCTGCCGCGCCAGTTCCAGCGTCATTTCCGGCTCCCTGTCCTCGCGGATGGCGGCGAAGAAATCACGAAACATCGCCTTATAGCCCGCCAGGTCCCGGAGCCCGGGAAGGGCAAAACGTGTGGGGATACCCCTGGAGAGAAGGAAGATCCCGTTTGACTCGAAGATGATCTTTCCCTCCCTCCCGTGGATACGGGAGAGTTGGAGGCCTTTCAGCGGCGAAGGCACCTCCCAGGAGTAGAGGAGCGTACCCACGGCGCCACCCTCATAGTCCAGGCGAACCAGGCTCGTCCTCTCCTCTGCGGGACCGTGCGGGTTTCCCGGGAAGGCGGCGTGTACCCCCCGAACGCTGAGCCCCAGGTTGGCCATGAAGTTGATCCAGTGGATCCCGCCTTCAAAGAGGGCGCCACCCCCCGCCGACGCCGCGTCCGAACGCCATCCCCGAGCTTCCTGCCGTTTCACCGCGTTCACCTGAAACGCCAGGGGCGCGCCCACCGCGCCGGCGGCAAGGAGCTCCGCCACCTTCCGCCGCAGGGGTTTGTAGTAGTAGTTCTCCGCCACGCACACCCGCCGCCGGACCCGCGACGCGGCTTCCCGAACGGTGTCGGTGTCTTCGGGTCGCAGAAAGGCCGGCTTTTCAACGATGACGTGCTTTCCGGCCGAAAGGGCCGCCAGCGTCTCCTCGAGATGGCGGGCCGGCGGCGTAGCCACCACGACCACGTCCACCTCATCGCTTTCCATGGCCGCCTCATAGGAGGCGAACCCCCCGGCGCCTCCAAAGCGGCGTCGGTATTCCTCCGCCCGGCCCCCGGTGCGGCTGGCGTAATGGAAGCGGAGGTCGAGGCGCAGGCGCTTCAGGGTGCGCGTGTGCATGGCCGTGGCGGCACCGCACCCCAGAAAAGCCACGCCCAGCGGCCGACTCATCTTCCGTCCCCGCTGCCCATTCCGTCCGCGCTCCTCTTCCCGCCTCTCGTCCCCGCGGCGCCTCCCTTCCAAGCCCCGGCCTCCCTCCGCGCAGCGTCCCCCTTCCTCGCGCGGCCGGCCAGGCTCGCCCCCACGCGCAGCGCGTTGGCCGCGATGGTGAGGCTGGGGTTCACTCCCCCCGAAGTGGGGAGAGCGCTTCCGTCGGTGACGTACACGTTCTCCAGGCCTCGGAATCGGCCGTCCGGATCCAGGGGATCCTTTTCGTGATCCATCCCCATGCGCACCGTCCCCAGAGCGTGGGAAAACGTGTCGATCTTGTGAAAGTAGAACGCCTTGGCTCCCGCCGCCCTGTGGATCTCCCGAGCTCGGGCGGCCAGGAGGGCCCGGGCCTCCAGATCCCGCTCATCGTAGATGTGGCGAACACGAGCCCGTGGGAAACCCAGCCCGTTGAGGCGTTCTTCGTCGAGGGCGACGCGATTCTCGTAGCGGGGCCGATCCTCCGCGATGACCAGGAGCCCCGTCACCCGCCGGACCAAAGGCCCCAGCAGAAGGCCGGCCAGCGGCCCCGTCTCCCCCGCCACGGTGCCCACCGCAGGGGTCTGGGTCTGCTGAATGTTGCCCAGCTTCCCCGCCGGCTGTCCGCCCCGTGGGTCGCCGAAGTAGAAATCGTTGATGCCGATCTGCTTATGAAAAAGTCCCTCGTAGCGCGGCACCCAGGTGTACGCCCCGAAGACGATGCCGCTGCAGTGGCGGGTCAGATACCGGCCCACAGCGTCTCCGGCGGGATTCAGCTCGGCCGCGCCGGAGCTCAGGAGCAGGGCAGGCGACGCCACCGCACCGGCAGCCAGAATGATGGTATCGGCGGTGAGCACTTCCCTCGCGCCGGTACGGGCGTCCACCACCTCCACCCCCGCCGCCCGGCCGCCTTCCAGGAGGAGGCGTACCGCCGCAGTCCGGGTGCGCAGTTCCATCCCCCGCTGCCGGAGCAGGGGGATGACGCTCACCGAGAGGTCGTTCTTGGCGCCGATGGCGCAGGCAAAGGTGTCGCAGGTAGCGCACTGGAGGCAGGTGGCCCGATCGTGGTTCCCCCGGAAGTTGATGGCCAGCGGGAGGCGGAAGGGATGGAGCCCCAGCTTTTCTGCGGCCCCGGCGATCTCCGCCGCCACCGGCGTGATCCCGTTCACGGGAGCGGGATACCCGCCGGTTCGGGAGGGCTCGGTGGGATCCTCTCCCGCCCTGCCCGCCACGTGAAGGATCCGCTCCGCCTCGTGATAGAACGGCCGCAGCGTTTCGTATGCGAAGGGCCACGCGGCCCCCGAATCCCCCACGATCTCAGGGCCGGGATCGAAGTCACCCTCCCGGAAGCGGAAGGACACCCCCCCGTAGAAGACCGAAGGTCCGCCCACACACGACACGGAGGAAGATTCCTTCACGCCCTTGAGCGTCTCGGCGGTGAAGCGGGGGCCCTCCACGTAGTAGGGGGTTCGGTTCACCGTGCCCTCGGGCGCCCAGTTGTGGGGGCCGCGCTCCACCCAGGGCCCCCGCTCCAGCATGAGGACGTCCAGCCCGGCGCGCACGAGGGGCCAGGCGGCCATGGCGCCGCCGAAGCCGCTCCCGATGATGATCACATCACGGTGCCTGTCGTCCCGCTTCTGTCCGCTCATGGAGTGGGCTCACCGCCGCAGGTTTCCGGGTCGGGCAAGTCTGAAAAGCTCACCAAGAGCGGAAGGTGCCACAAGCCGCGGAGCCCGCCGAAAACGGTCAGGCCCCGGAGCCGACACCCGCGCCGGGCCCATGCACGAGGGGCGCCCACCCGAGCCCCGCCTCGGAAGAGCCCGCTCGCGGCCCTCTTCAGGCACCCTCACGGATGTCTGCGAGACGCGCCCGGATGAAGTCCCGAATGCGGCGGGCGCGGGCGCTCCAACTGTGCTCCTGCGCCGTACGGGTCGCCTCCTGGCCGAGCCGCCGGGCCAGATCCGCATCGGAAAGGATGCGCCGAATGGCCGCGACCGCCTCTTTCGGGTCGTCGGGCGGCACGAGAAGGGCGTTGCGGCCCGACTCCAGCACTTCACGCAGGTCAGGAAGATCCGGACCCACGATGGGCCGCCCGGCCCCCAGGTATTGAAAGGTCTTCATGGGGAGCACGGTGCGCCCGCTCTTCCGCAGGGGAGCCGCCGTGGTCGGGATGTAGAGGACGTCGGCCGCAGCAAGGTATCGCAGCACCTCCCCGGGACCGACCCGCGGGATCATCCTCACATTGTCGAGCCCGGCTCCCTCCACCTCCGCTCGAAACCAGCCCGCGCCGCGGCTGCCGGGAACGTGCCCCACCACCAGGAAGTGGACGTCGGGCAGGGCCGGGGCCATGGAAAAGAGGGCATCCAACCCCTTCTCCGGAGAAACTCCCCCGGCGTAGACCACCACCGGAGCGTCCGCAGGCATGTTCAGGTCACGCCGGGAGGCGTCCCTGTCCGGCACCCTGCCGGGCGGTGGGTCGTAGCCGTTGTGCGCCACGAGCACCCGCTCAGGTGCGAATCCTCGGGCGAGAAAGCTCTCCCGGGCGAGGCCGGAATGGGTGACAACTCCTAGAAGCCTCGGGTGTCCGTAGCATGCTGCGCGCCACGGCGCCCAGGCCCAGCGCGTGTTCAGGTCGAAGCGGTACGTTTCGAATACCACGGGCCGCCCGCTACGCAGAGCCAGCGCCAGGGGGATGGGATCCCGCACGTACACCACGTCGGCCAAAGTCTTGCGGGCGTAAAGCACGGCTCGCGCGTCATGCCACGGCTTCCCCAGCGCCGGACCCACGATCCACGGTGCGGGCAGCGCCACCAACCGAGGGCGCCGCTCCCCATGCAGCTCCTCCAGCCCGTAGAATGCCGCGATCTCGGCGGGCACCTCCACCTCCTTGCCGGCGTCCCTGCGGGAGGCGCCGCCGGAAAGGGCGACCCGGGGTGTCGTCACCACCACCTCCTCCCCGAGCCGGGCCATGGCGGCGGCCGCCTTCACCACCTGCTCCGTGCTGGTGGGCTCGGAGGGAAGGGGCTCGTGAAGGACGTAGACGAGCCTCATGCCATTACCCCTTTCCCTTCCGAGGCCTTCTGAACCCTGTCCTGCGGCGGCATCTCCGAAACGCCATCCAGCGCCCCCACTTGTGGCCGAACCACCGGCAGCCGAGAGTTACCCATCGCAGCCCCGGCGCGTACCCGGGACTCCGGCCCGTCCGGAGTTCGGGATATGCGTTCAACAACCTACCCTTTCCCGGCGCCGCCACACAGAGTCCGTGTCCACCCGTCCGCCTTCCTTCCCAGAAGACGATCCCGCGCCGGCAGAGCGTCCGACCTCCGGTGCGCGACGGTATCATCGCCAGCTCGTCCGCGGCGCGTGGGTGAACACCGCGGGGCTCGCGGTCAAGCTCGTCCAGCCCCTACTGATCCTGGTTCTCACCTGGCTCTACGGTCCGGAGGTCATGGGGGTCTTCTTCGTGGCAGTCTTCCTCCTCGATCTCCTCACCGGGCTGGCCGCCTGGGGGTTCGTGGACGCCGCGACCCTCTTTACGAGCCGCGCTCTGGAGGATGGGGAACCAGGCCACGCCGCAGCCCATCACACGCTGGGAGCCGCCATCCGGTGGGGCGTCGGCCTCTCCCTGGCGGCGGCCGTGGCGCTGGGCGCGGCGGCGGGGATGCTCGCGTCCAGGATCTACCCCGATCTACCGGGGCTGGCGACCGCCCTGCGGATCCTGGCGGCCGCCCTCCCCCTCATGGCGTGGACCCAGCTCGCCATCGGCGGCACGAAGGCCCACATGCGGATGGAGTACGACGCTGCGATTCTGGGGTTCGTGAATCCCGTCCTCCGCCTCCTCTTCGCCGCAGCGGCCTGGTGGATATGGGGCACCCTTCCGGCCCTCATGGCTTCCATTCTCACGGCCGAAGTGGCCACGGCGGCGACGGCGGGATGGGCGCTTTCCCGCCACTTTCGCCTCCAGGACACCCTCGCGGCGGTCCTTTCCGGCCCGCCCGTTCCCGGTCTCCTCCCCTTCGCCCTGCCTCAGAGCGCCAACGTCACACTCAACCGCTACCTCACCCGCATCGATGTCCTCATGCTGGGAGCCTTCGGCGTTCCTTCCGGGCGCCTCGCCTACTACGCCACCGCCGCCCTCATCAGCAGCAACCTGCGCCAGATCCGATTGGTCTTTTCTTCCGCGCTCGCCCCGGTCGCCGCCCGTCACCACGCCCGGGGAGAGGCACTAGCCCTGGAGGAGGTGCTCAACCGACTCTCACGGTGGACCACGACCCTCATCATCCCCGTAGTCCTGACGCTGACCGTTCTCCGCGAAGACGTCCTGCGCCTTTTCGACGCTTCCTACTCGGGGGAGAGCGTCTTCATCGTGGTCCTCCTCATCGCACCGTTGGTGGGCTCCTCCCTGGGCCTCTTCGGCAACGCCATCATTTACACGGGCCACAGCGCCTGGACGCTGGGCAACAGCCTTCTCGTCGCGGCACTGAACACGGCGTTCAACCTGGTCATGATCCCCCGCTGGGGACTTCTGGGCGCCGCCATGGGGACGGCGGGCGCCGCGACGATCATCGCCCTCCTGCAGGTGCTTGAACTCAGAATGCTGGAAGGGATACGGCTACGGCTGCGGGCGTTCCGGCAACCCCTTCTCGGGCTCCTCGCGGCGGGGGCCGCTCTGGCGCTTCTGTGGGACCCGGCGTCCCTGGGCCCGGGCTTCCGCCTGGCGACCGCGGTGGGCCTCCCTGCAGGGTTCCTCTTCCTCCAGGCGCTCCTGGGACACCCCGAGGTAACGGCGCGCTTCCGAGACCGGGCTGCATGAGCGTGGGCAGGAACGGGGAGCATTCGGGACGGGCGGCGGTCTTCTGCAGCCGCTATCTGGCCTACTCCCAGACCTTCATCTACGAGGAGATCCGGCAGCACGTGCGCTATGAGGTGGAGGTGTTCTGCCGCGGGCTCCTGAACCCGGGACAGTTCCCCTTCCATCCGGTCCACACGGCGGGCCTTCTCTACCCGTACACCCGCTACAGCCGGCGCTTCCTTCACATTCTGGCGCAACGGCCCTTTCATCTGGTCCACGCCCATTTCGGCACGGTGGGGATCACCGCCATGTACTATGCCCGGCGCCGAAATCTTCCTCTCGTCGTCACTTTCCACGGACGGGATGTACCCCTCCTCCGCAGCGCCGAGCGGTGGATGCCGAAGCACTGGGGATACGCCGCGCTGTCGCCCCGCCTCCTGCGCACCATGACCCTGGGGCTGTGCGCCTCCAGGGAGCTCCTGGAGATGCTCGTGGGCTTCGGCGTACCGCGGGACAGACTGCGCCTCCACCCCATCGGCATCGATGTGGAGGCGATCTCCTTTCGCCCTCCCCGGGGACGCCCCGCCCGAGTCGTCATGGTGGGACGCTTCGTGGAAAAGAAGGGGTTCACCTACGGCCTCCGCGCCTTCGCCCGGGGGAGCCGGGACCTCCCGGCCAGGCTTACCATCGTCGGCGGTGGAGCGCTGGAGCCGCGTCTGCGCGCCCTGGTCCAGGACCTCGGACTGAGCGATCGGGTCGAGTTCGCCGGAATCCTCCCCCACTCCCGCGTGCTCCGCCTCCTGGAGCAGAGTGACATCCTCCTGGCGCCCAGTGTGGTGACCCGACGCGGAGATCGGGAATCGGGCCTCATGGTGGTGAAAGAAGCGGGAGCGGCCGGAGCCGTCGCGGTGGGGACCGTACACGGAGGGATTCCCGAGATCATCGACGATGGCGTGACCGGATTCCTGGTTCCGGAACGGGACGTGGCGGCCATGGCTGAGCGGCTTCGGCTTCTGCTCTCCGACGAGGAGCTGCGCATCCGCCTGGCCCGGGCGGCGCGCCGGAAGATGGAGCGGGAGTACGACAACACCCACCGCGTCGCCGCCCTGGAAGAGCGGTACGACGAAGCGCGCCGCATTCACGCCCGTGGTACCGAATCACGCCGGCGTTAAGGAACCAACCAGACCGGGCTGACGGGTGCGTCCAGGACGAGGGGGGATGCCTTCTCGTCCACCGTGTGGAGTTCCCCGTCTACCACGTAGGGCCCCTGGAAGCGGAGGACGAGCCGCGCGGCGTTGTGGCTGTGCCACCCCCCCTCGGGGGTCATGTGCCGGCCGGGGCGGCCCAGAGCGAAGCGGGGAACGCCCCGCCAGAACGTGGCGGCCTCGCGCTCCACGAGGGAGAAGTGGAGCGGCCCCTCTTCCCTCCCCCAGAAGGGGCGACTGCCGAGCACCATGCGACTCAGCGTGGAGGCGATCCCCGCCAATGCCTCCATGCGCAGAGGCGGGGCGTCGTTCCACCACGCCTCCAGCGCCACGCTTGGAAAGCGGTCCCTGCCCCCGCGCAGCGCCAGGGAAAGGAGGGTCCGGACAATGGCGATTCCCGAGTTGTGTTCCCCGGCCATCCGCATACGGCGCAGGCGCTCCTGGAAGAAGCGTACACCATCGGGAACCATCCCCATCCCGAAGAACATTCCGAGGACGGCCGGCTCTCCCTCGCCCTGCACCCTCAGGACGGCGCGACGTACGCGGCCCGGCGGCACCCCTCGCCCCGCCACCCATCCTGCCAACCGGTCCATGACGCGCAGCGGAGGGCTGCGGACCCCCAGGTCGTGGGCCGTCATGTTGGTCATTCCGGCGGGGACCACGCCCAGGAGGGGCCACGGCGCTCCCGAGGCCTGTGCATGGGCGGGCTGCTGGGTGTCCGCGGCGGGCGCACCCCGGAGCGCGTACAGCGACGTAAGGACCCCCGATACGGTGCCGTCGCCTCCCACGGTAACCAGTCCGTCCGCCGCGCCGGCGATCGCTTCTTCCACCGCCCGGTGGATCTCCTCGGACGTCGTGGCTTCCAGATACATCCCGCCGGTCGCGGCGATTCTCTCCCCGCTTCGGCGTACCCGATCCAGGCGGCGGCCGACCCGCCCGCTCCGGGGGTTGGCAATGACCGCCAGCCGTGGAGGTCCTTGGAGCGTGTGCCGGCCCGGAGGCAACCGCCTACCCTTCCCGGGAATCCTCGAGGCGCTTCTCGAAGATCCGATACCGCTTGTAGGGCTGCGCGCCCACCGAGTCCAGAATCTTCAGGAGCCGCGTGTTGTCCTCCAGGACCCAGGAGAGCTCGGCGGCTTCATACCCGCGGGCCAGTCCGGGAGCGTGAACCCGGTCGATGACTGAAAGAGCGAGTGCCGCAGCCATCAGCGAGTTCTGGTAGGCCTTGCGCACACCCATGAGAACGATGCGCCCGGTGCGGATGCGGCTCCCCTTCCAACGGGCCAGCACCTTCGCCCAGCCGAAGGGCAGGAGGCGTCCGCCCAGATCTCGAATGGCCTCATTCAGGTTGGGAAGAAGTACGATGAATGCCGCCGGCTCCCCCTCCACCTCGGCGACCTGTACGAACTCGTCGTCCACCAGAAGGCGAAGGCTTTTCCCCATCTCCATGAACTCGGCCTGCGTGAAGGGCACGAAGCCCCAGTTCTCGGACCAGGCGTCGTTGAAGATGTCGCGCAGGAGTTCCAGCTCTTCCTCCACCCGACCCGCATCCAGCGTCCGGGTGGTGATGCGCCGCGAGTACCGCTTCACGATCTCCTGGGCGGTGCGAGGCCAGGGGAAACCTTTCTCGATCCAGAAGGCGAGAAGGTCCTTTGCCTTCCCGTAACCCAGTTCCGCCAGGCGATGGGGGTAGTACGGCTTTCCGTGCGGCATCATGAACACCGGCGGGCGATGGAAACCCTCCACCAGGAGGCCGCACTCCTGGTTGATGGAGAAGTTGAAAGGACCCAGGACGTGCCCCACGCCCTGGGACTTGAGCCACGCTTCCGCTTCGGCGAAGAGAGCCGCAAACACATCGGGATCGTTCTGAGCTTCCAGGAAGCCGAAGTGCCCGCGGTCGGCACCGTGCAGGCGGCGGTCCAGCTCATCCACCTGGGCCGTGATACGCCCCACGGGAACCCCGTCCCGGTACGCCACCCAGGCCTTCATGCGGGCGTGCCGGAAGTAGGGATTGTGCTTGGATGAGAAGTGGAGCTTCCTCTCCAGACGAAGGGGCGGAACCCATGCCGGGTCGCCTCGATACACCTCTTCCGCTACTTTGATGAAGTTTGAAAGATCCCTCTTTCCACGAACCTCCCGGAGGGTGACGGAGGTGGTGCCCGTCACCTCAGGGGGCCTCTGAAGCGGGATGAAGAAGGAGGAGGAGTCACGAAGCGAGCAGGGTTGGAAGAGTAGGAAAATCCTTCTCTCGTGGTGGTTTCTTAGCTATGCTAGACGGGTTGTTCCGGAAGCACAAGCGGCTGCACCACCCTGATTCTCCCGGGGGAACGCCGTGGCGTCCCCGCAGGTGGGCAGCAAGGTTTGTACTCGGAACGAACGAGCCGACTCGCGCATTACCACCGTCAGACGGGCGGGGGGTTCGACACCACTTGCCCACAAAGCAGGATTCGTCCGATCCATCACGTCCCTGGAACCAGGTACGAGCGTGCCAGATTCTACAGACGCCATTTCCCACGCACTGCCGCTTCGGCAGGGTGATTTCGAGGACCTTGCCCAGGCCCTGGACTACGCCGCCCGCAGTGACCGGGGATTCCATTTCTACGATGCCCGCGGTCGGCTGACGACGGAGCTTTCCTACCGTGACCTGCGGACCCGCGCCCTCGCCTTCGCATCCGCCCTGGAGAGCGCCGGGCTGGTCCCGGGAGATCGGGTGGCCGTGATCGGAGAGACGGGGCCCGATTTTCCCACGATTTTCTTCGCCTGCCAGTATGCCGGACTCGTGCCGGTGGCGCTCCCCATCTCCCTGAACCTCGGCGGCCGCACAGCCTACGTGGAGCAGCTTCGCGGGCTCCTGGAAGCCGCCCGGCCGGCCATGGCCTTCGCCTCGGAGGATTTCCTCTCCTTTCTGGAAGAGGCGGCGGCTCCTCTGTCCGGAATCCGACGGGCCACACCCGGAGCCTTCGCTGCCAGCGGGGAAAGGGCAGCGTCGGGCAGCCGTCCCGCCGCCGCCGACACGGTATCTTCCGCCAAGGAAATCGGGAATGGGACCCTAGTCTCCCGCGGCATCCACGACGCCGGAGAGAGGGAGAGGGCGCCGGCGTATATCCAGTTCACTTCGGGAAGCACCCGCTTCCCTAGAGGTGTGGTGGTCTCCCAGCGGGCGGCCATGAACAACCTGCGCCACATCGTCCGTGACGGCCTCAAGGTACGTCCGGGTGACCGGTCCGTCTCCTGGCTCCCCTACTACCACGACATGGGTTTGGTGGGCTTTCTCCTGGGACCGCTGGTCAGCCAGATCGACGCCGACTACCTCTCGCCCCAGGATTTCGCCCGGCGCCCGGTGCAGTGGCTGAAGCTTCTCAGTCGCAACGGGGGCACCATCGCCTTCGGTCCCCCCATCGGATATCAGATCTGCGAACAGCGTATCCGCGACGACGACCTGGAGGGGATGGACCTTTCGGGGTGGCGCATCGCCGGCGTGGGCGCCGAAACGGTGCGACGGGAGCCCCTCATGCGCTTCGCCCGCCGCCTGCGGCCCGTGGGCTTCGACCCTGCGACCTTCCTGCCGTCCTACGGCCTTGCCGAAGCCACGCTCGCCGTGACCTTCCCCCCGCTGGGCACCGGCATCCGCGTGGACCGCGTGGATCTGGACCTCCTTTCCAACGCGGGTGAAGCCCGCCCTCCCGCCGACGCGGAGGTGCGCACCGTGGAGGTGGTCAACTGCGGCCACGTGTTCCCCGAACATGAACTCGCCGTCAGGGATGACCGCGGCCGGGTCCTGGGCCCGCGCCAGGTGGGGCGCATCACCGTGCGCGGCCCCAGCGTCATGGACGGATACTTTGAATGCCCCTCCGCCACCGCTGAAGTGCTCGACGCAGAGGGTTGGCTCGACACAGGGGACCTGGGCTACTTCACGGAGGATGGGGTCTTCATCACCGGCAGGCGGAAGGACCTCATCATCATCCACGGCCGCAACATCTGGCCCCAGGATCTGGAAGCGCTCGCCGAATCCCAGCCCCAGGTGCGGGCCGGGGACGCCTCAGCCTTCGGGGTGGAGGATCCCGAAGGTGAGGAACGGGTGGTGCTGGTGGTGCAGACGCGGGTCCGCGATGAGGGGGAGCGAGAATCGCTCGCTTCCGCCATCCAGGCCGACGTTTACGCTCACTTCGGGATCCACTGCTTCGTGGATCTGGTCCCGCCCCACACGCTCCCCAAGACTTCCTCGGGCAAGCTCTCCCGAGCCGCCGCACGGCGTGGGTTCCTCGAGCGCGTGCCCTGGGAGTCGCTGCATACCCCGGCGTGACGGTGATGCACCCAGACGATGAGATCCTGTCCATTCTCCTGGATCACCTGGGGCGTCTCGCGCCCGAGGGCGTCACCGTCACGCCCGAAACCGACCTGGTAGCCCGTTTGGGTCTGGACTCCACCACCCTCATCCACCTTCTCCTGGATCTGGAAGACGAACTGGACGTGGCCGTTCCTCTCAACGCCATGGCGGATGTGCGCACGCCCGCCGACTTCGCCGAGGTGATCCGCCACCTGCGGGAAAAGGACTGATGCACCTCCTGGAGCGCCTGCGCAGACTTGCCACCGCCCGCGGAGAAATCCTGGGCGAGGGCGTGGAGCCTTTCGGGATTCCGGTGGAGTCCCTCGTCTCCGCCACCGAAGCGCACATCCACGGCCGCTCCGTCCTCCTGGCGGGCACCAACAACTACCTGGGCCTCACCCTGGACCCGCGCTGCGTCGGGGCGGGCGTACGCGCTCTGGAACGGGAAGGGACGGGCACCACAGGCTCGCGCATGGCCAACGGCAGCTACTCGGGCCATCTCGCCCTGGAGGCGGAACTCAGTGATTTCTACGGGCGCGCCCACGGAATGATCTTTTCCACGGGGTATCTGGCCAACCTTGGGATGATCACCGCCCTGGTGGGCCCGGGAGACACGGTGGTGCTGGACAGCGACGCCCACGCCAGCATCTACGACGGCGCCCGCCTGAGCGGCGCGGATATCATGCCCTTCCGCCACAACGACCCGGTCAGCCTGGACAAGCGCCTGACCCGCCTGGGCGAGG
Source organism: Gemmatimonadota bacterium (assembly GCA_046756305.1). Classification (GTDB taxonomy): domain Bacteria; phylum Gemmatimonadota; class Gemmatimonadetes; order Longimicrobiales; family Gaopeijiaceae; genus JBHHWB01. Next base: position 29,739 of record JBHHWB010000007.1, on the reverse strand, counting down.
AGGGAGCCGCGCGCACTCTGGTGGTAGTGGAGGGCATCTACAGCATGTTGGGAGACCGGGCGCCCCTCGCCGAGATCGCCGATGCGGTCCGGCGCCATGGCGCCCTCCTCATGGTGGACGAGGCCCATTCCCTGGGCGTCCTGGGAGAACGGGGGCGGGGGCTCGCCGAAGAAGCAGGCGTCGAAGACCAGGTGGACTTCATCGTCGGCACCTTCTCCAAGAGCCTGGGAGGGGTGGGGGGGTTCTGCGTCTCGGATCATGAGGAACTCGAAATGATCCGCTATGCCAGCCGTCCCTACATCTTCACGGCCTCGCCGCCTCCCTCGGTGGTGGCCTCTACGCGGCAGGCTCTGCAGATCCTTCGCATGGATCCCCGACTTCGCGCCCTCCTGTGGGAGAACGCGCGTCGCCTCTACGCCGGACTCGAAGAGATGGGGTATCGGCTGGGGCCCGACGTATCCCCGGTGGTCGCGGTAATTCTTTCGTCTTCCGACGAAGCCCTCAGGCTGTGGCGAAGCCTGGCCGAAGACGGAATCTACGTGAACCTCATGCTTCCCCCGGCCACCCCCGCCAACGCGGCCCTGGTCCGGTGCAGCGTGAGCGCGGCCCACACGCCTGAGCAAATCGACACCATCTGCCGGGCCTTCGCGCGGTTCCGGAGCGCCGCCGTAACGTGAAATGACAGGCGGCCGGGGGACGTCGGAGACCGGATCTTTGGCCGGGACGGGGGACCGGGGTGCCGGCCCCGTTCCTCGGGACCTCCCGTCCGCCCTCCTCCAACACCTGGCCCGAGCCTCCGCCCACCCCGCCTCCCCCCTCCTGGCCCCCCTGGTCGAGAGCCTCAGGGAGCGCTTCGGCGATGCCCTGCAGGCCGTCCTCCTCTACGGCTCCACTCTCCACAACGACGACCCCACCGACGGGCTCGTGGACCTGTATGCCGTGGTGGATGCGTACGGGAGGGCGTACCCCGGGGGCTTCCTGCGCCTGTGCAACCGCCTTCTTCCTCCCAACGTCTTCTACCTGCAGCGCGACACTCCCGAAGGCGTGACTGTGCGCTGCAAATACGCCGTCGTCTCCATGGAGCACCTCCGTCGCGGAACGAGCCGGTGGTTTCATCCTTACCTGTGGGCCCGCTTCGCCCAGCCGGTGCGCCTCCTGTACGCCCGCGGCCTCGATGCCGAGGGCCGGATCCACGACGCTCTGGCCCGCGCCGTTCTCACCTTCCTGCGGGAGACAGCGGCGTCGCTGGGTCCCGGAGCGGTCACCTCTTCTGAGATCTGGAAGGAGGGCCTGGAGCGCACCTACGCTTCGGAGCTGCGCCCCGAACGCGATCGGGCCAGGCACCTGGTTGAGCGCTACGCCGAAGAGTACCGGGTGCGCACCGCGGCGGCGGCTCCCGCCCTCCCCTCCTTCCTGGAGCCCGCAGGCGATGACCTCTACCGCCCCCTGGGCGGCGCCGCGCTGCGCCGGCGTCAGGCCCGGCGGTGGGCGTTGCGGCGCTGGCAGGGAAAGCTCCTCTCGGTGCTGCGCCTGGCCAAAGCCGTCTTCACCTTCGAGAACGGAGCCGACTACATCGCCTGGAAGGTCGAACGCCACACCGGCGTTCCCATCGAGGTGACGCCGCGGCTGCGCCGCCACCCCATCCTCTTCAGCCCTCCCGTGCTGTGGAGACTGCTGCGGGCCCGGGCCATCCGCTGACCCGGACCCGCCACATCGCCCGCTCGACCGCCGACGCCGGCCGACGGAAGGGGCGGCCGCTACATCCTTCCGCTGTCGCCGCTCCGACGGGTGGGGCTCCGGCACTCGGGCCACGTCATAGGTTCTCCCGTCCGCGAATTGGTGGGCAGGACGGTGCGGGGCTCGCGACTCACCCGCTGGGGATCCTCCGAAGCCAGGTAGGCCAGGGAGGCGGTGAGAACCACGTTGTTCTTCAGATCGTCGAACACCAGCTTGTCGAAGGTATCCCGATGGGTGTGCCAGGTGTGGTCGAAGTACCCCCAGGTCAGGGACCCGAGGCCGAAGCCCGGGGCCGGCACGCAGACGAAGGAGGCGTGGTCCGTCCCTCCGCTCGCCGGGGTTCCCGGAAAGCTTTCATCGATGAAACGGGTCACCTCGGCGGGAACCCGGGCCAGCCAGCGCGCCAGGGACGCCGACGCGTCGGGAAAGCCCGACGCGCTCAGCCTCACCACCCGTCCCGTGCCGTTGTCCTGGTTGAAGAGGGCCTGCAGCCCCGCCGTGACCTCGGGATGATCCTCCACGAATGCGCGGGATCCGTTGAGCCCCTGCTCTTCGCCGTTCCACAGCCCTACCAGGATGGTGCGTTTGGGGCGAGGATACACCTGACTCAGGATACGCGCTGTCTCCAGCATGAGGAGCGAGCCCGTCCCGTTGTCGGTGGCGCCCGATCCCCCCTCCCAGGAATCGAAGTGGGCCGAAAGGATCACGTATTCGTCGGGCAGCTCGCTTCCCTCGAGGCGGGCGATGACGTTGCCCACGGGGACCTCGCCCAGGTTTTCCGCCTCGGCGGTGAGGCGTAGCACCGGCCCCTGATCGTGGGTCGCCAGACGGTAGACCAGTCCGTAGTCCTCACAGGAGAGTTCGAAGGTGGGCGCCTTGCGGGTGTAGGCGTTGAAGACGCGGGTGGTTCCGTAGGCTCCGGACCACCTGGAAGTGACGATGCCCAGCGCGCCCGCCTCCTCCAGCGCCCTGGGCAGACTCCTGCGCACATCCTCGAGCCCCGTGGCACCGATGCTCTCGTTCCAGGCCCGACGCGCCGCAGTGCGCAGGGAGTCCATGCGCTCGAAAGAGCCCGGCATGGCATATTCCCGCCACTGTGCGTTGGTGCGGCAGGTGGGCTCGGGGAAGGAGATCATGACGTATTTCCCCTTCACCCCCGGCAGGAAGGCGGCCCACTCCTGGGGAGACGCCATGGAGGGCAGGGGCACCACCGGGCCTTCCACAGGCTTGCCTCCCGTACCGGGGCTCCACGCCAGGATGCGGCCTTCCAGGGAACGCACCCGCGGCGCCACCAGATCAATGTGGCTCGGGCCCCGCTCCCACCCCTCCCACGTTCCGTAGTTCTCTACCTTGGCATCGTATCCCCAGCTCCGCAGCTTCTTCACGGCCCAATCCTGGGCCTTGCGGCTTTCCGGGGAACCCGTGAGACGCGGCCCGATGGAATCCAGAAGCGCCTGGGCCATGGATTCGATGTGGGATTCCTCCATGGCCCGGGTCCAGATCCCCTGCAGCACGGGGTCCTCCACCGCGAGGGTCTGGGCCCCCGCAGGGGCGTTCCACAGGCCTGCGAGAGCCAACGTCCCGACGAGTATTCCGCCTCGCCAATGCAGCATGGTCCTCTCCTTATGCAGTGAGACTTCATCCGGTAGGGAAGGTCTGCAGCCCGGTCAGTCCAAGCCGCCGAGTTTTCTTGTGCGGTCGAACTCCGCCTTCTTCACCGACGGGGCAGACAGACGCCCGAAGCGCACGAGTTCCATGTCCGCAAGCTCGGGGTCCGCCTTGGCATCAAAGTACTTGTGCCCCTTCTCGAAGGCGTGGCGGTCGGGGTAGGCTTCCCGCACGACCCGGGCTACACCTACGACACCCGGAGGCTTGGCATTGCTGTGGCAGAAGAGGATCTCGTCGCCCTTCTTCACGGCCATCATGTTGTTCCTGGCCTGGTAGTTCCGGACGCCTTCCCAGCAGGTCACGCCGTCCCGCTCCAGATCGTCGATGGAGTAGACCTGGGGTTCAGACTTCATGAACCAGTCCCGCTTCCTCCCCATGGCCTTCTTCCTCATTCGGTGTCGTTGGATCGTTGGACTGCGTCGAGGGGACTGCTATGCCGGGGCCTCGTCGATCTCCACGCGGATGTGCCGCCACTCTTCCTGGCTGAAGCGCCAGACGCTGAGCGTCGCCCGGGCCACGTGTCCCAGAACGATGGCCAGCCAGATGTCCGCGGGCTCAAGACCGCGCCATGCGTCGATGACGAAGCACATTCCCAGGGGAATCACCAGTTGGGATACGATGGAAATGTACAGGGGGCTCTTGGTGTCCCCCGTCCCCTGCAAGCCGCCCGTGTAGGTCAGGGCCACGGTGATGAAGAAGCCCGACACCGCCAGATAGTGGAGGAGCTGCACGCCGATGGAGAGGACCTCCGGCTCATCCATGCCGAAGATTCCCAGAAGCGCATCGGGGATGGTCACGAAGGCAAGCGCAACCACAGCCGCCACGCCCAGGCCGATGCCCGCCGCCACCCGCACACCCTGCACCGCCCGGTCCGGCCGCTGCGCTCCCAGGTTCTGCCCCGCCACCGCCGCCGCAGCGCTCATGAGTCCCACCGACGTCCAGGTGATGAAGGAGAAGAGCTCCACGTACCCCACGGCATAGGCGGCCTGGGCCTCGGCGCTCATGGCGAGTCCGCCGATGAAGCGCAGCAGGAAGACGCCGCCCACATTCATGGCCACGCCCTGAAGTCCCGTGGGCAGACCGAAACGGAAGAGCTCCCGGACGATGCGCAGATCGGGCCGATAGCTGGAAATATGGCGGAAGGTGACCACCGCTCGGTCGCCGAAGAGGAGCCAGAAGACGATGAGGCTCACCACTCCTCCGGCGATGACCGTTCCCATGGCCGCGCCGGCGGTGCCGAAGGCGGGAATGGGCCCCAGCCCCCGGATGAGGATGACGTTGAGGACGATGTTCAGCCCGGTGAGGAGCACCCCGAGGCGCAGGGGGGTCTGGGCGTCCCCGGCGGAGCGGAAGGCGCCGCTGGTCATGAAGAACATGAGCATTCCGAAGCTGAACACGAACATGATGCGCAGATAGGGAAGCGCTTCGGCCTGCACTTCCGGCGCCGCGTTCACCAGACCCAGGAGGCGGGGAGAAAAGATGTACCCCAGGGGCGCCATGATTCCCACCGACAGGACCGCCGCCGTGAGGAAAGCCTGATAGACGGTGCGATTCACCTTGTCGGGTTGGTCGGCCCCGGTGAAGCGGGCTACCAGGACGCCCATCCCCGAAAAGACCGAAGAGATGAAGACAATGACCACCAGAAAGATCTGCCATGCCACGCCGATGGCCGCGTTGCCCGTGTAGCCCACATAGCGCCCGACCATGATGTGGTCCACCACACCCTGCAGACCGCCCATGACGTTCTGCAGCATGGTGGGCCACGCCAGCCGCCAGACGGCGGCAGCGATGGGACCCTCCACGATGCGCCGGTCGAAGGGTCTTCCCCTGGCAGCGGGTCGGGACATGAAAGGGTGGTCCATTCCGGAGGTCGACAGCCCCGGAAGATGCGGCCCCGCCGTCGCCGACGCCACGGGGCGGCTATCTTTCAGGAGTACGCTTCGATTCCAACAGGATGATCCGCCATGACCTTCGTACGCGACTTCGAACCCACGGCCCTTTGGGCCCACCTCGATGAAATCCTCACCATCCCCCGGGGCTCCAAGGAAGAGGAAGAGATCCGGGAGTACGTGATCTCGGTCGCCCGCCGCGCCGGGCTGAAGTACGACGTGGACGCCACCGGCAACGTAGTGGTGCGAAAGCCGGGAACCCCCGGGCACGGGAATGCGCCCGTCACCATCCTTCAGGCCCACCTGGACATGGTGAACGAGAAGAACTCCGACGTGGAGCACGACTTCAGGAAGGACCCGATCACCCCCGTGCTGGAGGGTGAGTACCTGACCGCAGACGGCACCACCCTGGGCTCGGACAACGGCATCGGTCTGGCGGCCATGCTGGCCATCATGGAAGCGTCGGATCTGGTGCACGGGCCCCTGGAGTTCCTCTTCACCATCGACGAAGAGACGGGACTCACCGGCGCCGGCGGCCTGGACGCATCTCTCCTCACCGGCAGGCGGCTCCTCAACCTGGATTCGGAAGAGGAGGGAACTCTCACCGTGGGGTGCGCCGGAGGCGCAGACACGGACCTGGAACTCCCGGTGGAGGTCGTCGCCCCGCCCGAGGGCGCTGTGGCCCACACCGTCAAACTGGCGGGCCTCAACGGTGGCCACTCCGGCGTGGACATCCACCTGCAGCGCGGCAACGCCGTCCAGCTCCTGGCCCGCATGATCCAGGCGGCGGCCTCGGACCACCCTCCTTTCCTCCGTGAGATCCAGGGTGGGAACAAGCACAACGCCATCCCCCGGGAGGCATGGGCGACGGTGGTGAGCTCTGACGCAGGCTGGCCGGAGTTTCGCACGAAGCTCGAAGAGGAGTTCGCCGCCGTCAGGGATGAGTACCAGGTGCCCGATCCGGACATGGCACTCACCGTTGAAGACGCCGAAGCGCCCGCCCGGGTATGGAGCGCCGAAAGCGGAGCCAGGGTCCTCGACCTCCTGGTGGCCCTCCCCCACGGCGTCGTCGCCATGAGCAACGACATCCCGGGCCTGGTAGAGACCAGCACCAACCTGGCAGCGGTGAGGAGCGAGGAGAGTACGGTGCGGGTGCTCATGAGCTCCCGCTCCTCGGTGGCGTCGGCCCTGAGGTGGATCCGGCAGAAGATCCGGGCGGTGAGCGCTCTGGCTGGCGCTCGGGTGGACGAGCACGACGGCTATCCCGGATGGAAGCCGGATCTGAGCTCGGAAGTGCTCAGGGTGACCCGGGACGTACACGAGCGGGTCCTGGGCTTCGAGCCCGAGGTGGGCGCCGTCCACGCCGGGCTCGAGTGCGGCATCATCGGAGAGATGGTGCCGGGCATGGACATGATCTCCTTCGGGCCGCAGATCGAATTTCCCCATTCACCCAACGAGCGGGTGAAGATCGACTCGGTGAAGCGCTTCTACGACCTCCTCACAGAGACGCTGAGGAAGCTGGCGGAATAGGGCCGCACCCGGGCCGGGGGGGGGCGCTCCGCATCGGTCCGGCCGGGAGTTTCCCTGCCGGGAGCTGCCTACCAGATCAGGTGGAACCGCTCCTGGCGCCGGAAGACCCAGTGGCGGTCGCCGGCCTCATCCAGGTAGGCGTCCTCTTCCTGGGCGCAGCGTACCGGCTTCCCGTTCCACTCCGGCACGGGGACCGTGGCCTGGAGTTCGATGCTGAACCAGGTGGAGGGACGCACCCGCGCGTCCCCCCGCCCGGGCACACCCTCCTGGCGGTCCCAGAGGCCGATGAGGGGCCCGGCGCCATGGCCGTGGTCTCCGATGGGGTGGGAATAGAGGGAGCCGTTGATTCCCTCGTCCCGCATGCGCGCCAGCGCGGCGTGCAGGACCTCATTCCCCGTACGACCCGGCTCCAGCTCCTCCAGGGTGATGTCCTGTAAACGGTTGGAGGCCGCCAGACACGCCTTGAGTCCGTCGGGTACGTCCGTCTCCCCCGCGCGCAGCACGTACCCGTTGTGCTGGGTGTCGGTCTTGAGCCCCATGGCCACCACGCCGAAATCGGTGTGGATCATGTCGCCGGGACGGATGACGACGGGGCCGTCCTCGGGAACGTCACCCGCCCGCTGGACGCTCACCGAGGGCTGGAACCAGGTCCCGTACCCCAGATCACTCACCCTCTGCCTCAGCCACCAGACCACGTCCTCGGTGGTGGTCTCGCCGGGGGTGATGACGGCACTGGAGAAGGCCCGGGAGATGATGGCGTGCACCGTCTCCATGACCTTCCGGTAGCGGGGGAGCATCTCGGGGACCCGCACGGCGATGTAGTCCACCGCGAGCTGAGGCACCCTCCGGACCCGGGCCGTGTACTCGGGGCCCAGTGCCCGCTCCAGAGCCTCCCGCTCGCCGGCGCCCAGGCCGTCGGCGAAGGCCCATGTCTCATCGATGTTGAGGACGATATTCCCGGGGTCCCGGTCGGCGACGATCTCGTGGAGAAGACGCCACTGCTCGTCCCCCCAGAGTTCCGCCTCCTCTCCGGTGGGGGTGGGGTGCGGTGAGCGGTAGATCTGAAAGAGGCCGCCCTGGGACGTACCCCCCAGGGCCACGCGCTCCACCGACCCGTCGGGCCGCCGCGTGAAGACATAGATGGATCGCCGGCGCGCCGCGAAGGTAGTGGGCGCCTTGATGGACCAGAAAACGGGATCTTCTCCGTACTCCCGCATGGAAAGGATCCACATGTCCACCCCGTACTCAGCCATGAGGGCGGGCAGCACCCGCTCCAGCCGCGCCCTGACCCACCCCTGCATCTCGGCCGCCTGGTCCCTCACAGGCGGAAGGGGGTGAATGTGAGCCGGAATGGCCTTGGGCACCGGGTTCCGGGCCACCTGAGCGTGGAGATCCGACCAGCTTCCGCTCAGGCCGCCGAGCCCGACGGCCACCGCAAGAGCGGCGGCTCCGAGTTCTCGTTCGAGACGCTGCCGGCCCCAGGTCATGGCGATTTCCCCCACTCTCCCGATTCGAACACACACGGAACGGAGTAAGCTACCTCCGACGCTCCCGTCCCGCCATGAAGAACGAAATTCTTGCGCGCCGCCCCGAATGTGTACTACTGTATCGGTGTACCGATACACTCCTACGGACGCTTCCGGGTCGGCCCGTTCCTCCTCCGGCGATTCCCGACAGGACTGAAAACAGGTCTTCATGTTCGAAACCTTAGATCCCCGCAGCCCGACTCCCCTCTATGAACAGATCGCTGCTCGTGTTCGCCTGGCCATCGCGTCGGGAGAACTCGAACCCGGCGACGCTCTGCCCTCTGTGCGGGCCCTGGCGCGTCAGCTTCGCGTCAATCCGGCCACTGTCGTCCAGGCCTACCGCGACCTGGCGATAGATGACTTCGTGGAGATTCGCCACGGCCAGGGCACGTTCGTCATGGAGGTCCCCAACCCCCTCCGTGAAGAGGAGCGCCGGGAGCAGGCAGCTCTCATGATCCGCGATCTCCTCCAGGAGGGCGCCCGCAGGGGTCTCTCCCTGAACGATCTCGCTGAAGCGTTCTACGCCGAGACAGGAGCCATGCTCAGTGAATAGCGCCCTCAGATCCACAGGGCTCTCCTGGAGCCCCAGCCGGGATTTTTCCCTGCGCAACCTGGACCTCAACGTCCCCGTGGGATCCATCTATGGCTTCCTCGGACCCAACGGGTCCGGGAAGACCTCCACCATCCGACTATTCATGGGCATGACCCGGCCCCGGTCCGGCACCATCGAGGTTCTGGGCCGTAAGCTCACCGCCGCTTCCGCGCCGGAGATCCTGGCCCAGGTGGGATACGTTCCGGAGCGCTCCCACCTGTATGGCGCCCTGACCGTGGGCGAGCAGCTCCGCTATCACGCTTCCTTCTATCCCTCCTGGGACACCGCCTGGGCCAAGGACCTCATGGAACGCTTTGACCTGCGTCCGGATCAGGTCATCGCCCGCCTGTCCAAAGGGGAGACGGGAAAGCTCCTCCTCCTTCTGGCTCTGGGGCAGCGGCCCCGGCTCCTCATTCTGGACGAACCCACCGACGGCCTGGATCCCGTCGTGCGCAGGGACGTGGTCACCGCCGTCCTCGACTACGTGGGCGAATGCGGCGCCACGGTCTTCATTTCCAGCCACCTGATCCATGAACTGGAGCGCATCTGCGACTGGGTGGGCATCCTGGACGGGGGCGCCATGGTGGCGGAAATGCCCATGATCCACTTCAAGAGCGGCATCAAGCGATTGCGGGTCGACTCGGCGCCGCCCCAAGCCGTCGACACGCCCTTTGTCATCCTCCACCGGGAACAGGTCAACGGCATGGGAACCTCAGAAACCTGGGTCGTCCGGGGATGGGACCCGGCCATGGAGGCGTATTTCCCTCGAGCCGGCGCCGCGCTGCGCGATGTCATCGACCTCGACCTGGAGGATGCCTTCGTCGAGCTCCTGCGCTCCGCCCGTCCCATGACCACTCCCTCCACCTGAGATATCCCATGTACCATCCCATACTCTTTCTTCACTGGAAACAGATCCGGTGGGTGCTGGCCGTACTGGCTCTGACTTCCTTCGCCCTGCCCCTCGTCTCCATTCAGGGAACGGCGGACGTCGTGAGTCCCTACGCCCTCCTCTCCGGCACGGCCATATGGCTTCCCCTCTTTCCCGCTCTGGCCGTGGCAATCGGCTCAATCCTGGGACTTTCGGCCTGGAATTGGGATCACGTGGGAAACCATGTATATGCCCTGTCACTGCCCATTTCCCGGGCCCGGTACGCAGGGCTGAAGATGGGCGCCGGAGCACTCCTCCTTCTCCTCCCCGCGGGAACGTTCTGGGTAGGAAGTCTCCTCGCGGCTTCCGCCCTGGAACTCCCTGCGGGTCTGCATGCGTACCCCAACCAACTGGCGATTCGCTTCCTGGTGGCGTCCCTCACGGCCTACGCCGCCATCTTCGCCATGGCGGCGGGCACGGTGCGCACGGTCCTCATCGCGCTCGGTGTCTTCGTGGGACTCCTTCTCTTCGGCAATTCCATCGACCTCCTCCTCTCCAACGCCATTCCCTATTTCCGTGACCACGAGGTGATGGGCGAGTTTCTGGGATGGATGGGAAGCGGCACCGGCCCCCTGCGCGTCTTCACCGGAAGCTGGATGCTCATCGATGTCTAGCGTCCCACGCCCCACCCTGGCCATCCTCCTCCTCGCCGCCCTGGCGAGCGTGCAGCCTGCGGCGGCCCAGGCCGGCCCCGACTCCTCCCGGCGCCTGTCCGACGAGGAGCTCCTGCAGATCATCGATTCCCTGGAAGCAGAATATGAACGGGCGCGTACCGTCTACCGCATGGTGCGCGATTCCATACAGGAAGCCGCCGCTCGCTCCCTTCCTTCCCTTTCCCGGCTCCGCATCGGCCCCCTGACGGTGCGCACCTTCCCCGGCGACGAGGCGCTGGCCGAAGAAGTCGTCAGCACAGTCTGGGAGCGAGACTTCGCTCCTTGGGTGTCCTGGAGCCCCGTATTCGGCAACGTGGAGCTCTTCTTTCAATGGCATTCGCCACGCAGACGCCTGCCCGTACGGGAGGCCTCCCTGCGTCCCGTAGAAGCCCGGGCCTCCGCCTCCCGGGCCTATGTGGAGCGCATCGTTGCGGACAACCTGGCCCAGATGCTGGCCCAGGACCTGGGCTCCACCCCGATAGGGGCCTGGGCGAAGGGACAGATTGGGCCCACGACCTACACAGGGGATCTTTACCGGCGCGTCTTCACTGCCCCTTCCCGTGCGGTGCGGTCATGCTACGCCGGAGATACGGTGGCGTGCATGACCGCGCTGGGGCTCACCGATGAATTTCCAGCCCTCGACCGGCTCTACTCTCCTCGGGAGCGTCAGTTCCTGGTGCGGCGTACAGTCGAGCTCTTCTCCAGGTTAGCGCCGACGGCGGTCTCCCGATGCCTCGACGGAAATATCCGGGCCTGCGACACGGCCATCCGGGCGCGCATGGACGCCGGCGATCGCACATGGATCCTGCCCATGCCGGTGGAGGCCCGCACCAACCTGGTATGGTTCGCTCTCCGGGAAGGGGGAACCGATTCCTGGGGTCGCCTCCTCGACCAACCCCGGAGCAGCCCCGCAGAAGCGCTCGCCGCGGCTTCCCAACTCACTCCGGAGCAGCTCGTGGCGCGGTGGCGGCAGTGGCTTGTGGCGCGGCAGCCCGACACGCGGGCCGGCCTGGACGGCGGACTGCTGGTCGGCCTCTTCTGGGCTGGCGTCTTCACTCTTCTTTCGCTGAGGAGCACACGATGGCGTCTCGGATAAATCTCTGGGTGGGAATGGTATCGGTCGGAGGCGCCGCCATCGCCACCTGGGCCCTGCCCCCGTCGTCCCTGTGGAAGGAATCCGGGAGCCCCCGGCTGCGGGAGGTCACCGCGGAACACCGTCGCCTGCGCTCATCCCTCTCCACCTATACGCAGATCTATGGTTCGCGCCGCTGGGCAGCGCGGATTGCCGAAGAGATGGCGACCGCCCGCGAGGGCGGCGAAGCGGGAGTCCTTCTGTTGCAGGGAATCTCTCCAGAGCAGCAGGAGCAGGCGCGAGGACGCCTTCAGGAGGAGCTCCGACGCCTGCCCTTCCTGCCGCGACCGGTCACGGCGCAGGCGAGGAATGGAACCGCAGAATCTCCGGATCCGCCCTCGATGGTGCTGGGCGTGGGGACTCTGCTGGGTGCCAGCCCCCCGGGAAACCTCCGCCGTCCCTTCTTCCGCATCCCCCAAAGGTTTCATCTCTGGGACACCGGCCCGGGAGGATCCTACTGCTTCCGCGTCCTGAATGCGACCATCAGACCGACACCCGGGAGCGGTGAGCGCGTGGTACTCTTCAAATTCGCAGAAGAACCACTTCTGGGGGTCTGTGCCTTCCTTGCGCGGTACGGCCTTCCCGGTCCCGCCGTGGATCGGTGGATGCGCGCAGGAGGAGTCACCTTCGCCATGGCCTTCACGCCGACTTCGGAGTTCCATCCGGGATTTGCCGACTACCGTCGCCGCCTCCCCCTGGGAGCATGGAACCCCAACGGACCGGGCCCTGCCCTCTCGCCAGGGGTGGCGAGCTGCCTTGCGGGACGGAAGAATGCGTGCGCCGCCCTGGTCGTGGACCCCGATGCCGACGCTGTCCGTTCCCGCTACGTGATGCCCGATCTGCAACCTACGTACATGCTCAACATGCCCCGAGGCGGGGCGGGAGAGTGGACGCCATTCTCTCCCATCGACTTTCACTTCATTGCCGCTCTGGAAGAGGAGTACGGCCCTGAGGCTCTGGCTTCCTTCTGGCGTGCCGACGGGACCGTAAGGGAAGCCTTTCAGGGGGCGTTCGGCGTCGATCTGGGCGAGTGGTATCAGGCGCGCATCGCCGCGTACGTGCCCATGGACCCACCGGGACCGGCCCTGCGTGTCGACGGATGGCTCACCTCGGCCCTCATCCTCTTTCTGGCCGGTGGAGTCGCGTCCGCATTCGCCCGGTACCGGAGGGTGGCGTAGGGGACGGTCCGAGTCGTGGGCAGGCTCCCGGAATGCCGGACGGCTTTGCGGCCCGCGCCTAACGGGGTCCCGCCGCCTGCACCTCCCCCGGCACCCGGTCGGCGAACTGGCGGAAATTTTCCTTGAACATCTCCGCCAGGCGGACGGCCTGAGCGTCGTAGGCGTCCTTGTCCGCCCACGTTTCCCTGGGGTCGAGGACGCCCGACGGCACCCCATGGACGCTCACGGGAATATGCAGCCCGAAGAAGGGATCCGTGCGCGTTTCCACGTGGTCGAGCTGTCCCGCCAGGGCGGCCGACACCATGGAGCGAGTGTGCCCCAGCGACATGCGGCTCCCCACACCGTAGGGGCCGCCGGACCACCCCGTGTTCACCAGCCACACCTGCGCCTTGTGAGCCCGCAGCTTCTCGCCCAGCATCTCCGCGTACTCTGCAGGGTGGCGCGGCAGGAAGGGCGCGCCGAAGCAGGCGCTGAAGGTGGCCCTGGGCTCGGTCACCCCCCGCTCCGTTCCCGCAAGCTTGGCCGTGTACCCCGAGAGGAAGTGGTACATGGCCTGGTCCGGAGTGAGCCGGGAAATGGGAGGGAGCACCCCAAAGGCGTCAGCGGTGAGGAAAACCACGTTCTTCGGCTGCCCGCCCTGGCCTGTGGCCACGGCGTTGGGAATGTAGTGGATGGGGTACGAGGCCCGGGTGTTCTCGGTGATGGATCCGTCACCAAAGTCGATCTCCCGGGTGCGCTCGTCGAGGACCACGTTCTCCAGAATCGTCCCGAACATCTGGGTGGCCTGGAAGATCTCCGGCTCCCCGGCGGGAGAGAGGTGGATGGTCTTGGCGTAGCAACCGCCCTCGAAGTTGAACACGCCGTGGCGGCTCCAGCCGTGCTCGTCGTCGCCGATGAGACCTCGACTCGCATCGGCGGAGAGGGTCGTCTTTCCCGTCCCCGAGAGACCGAAGAAGAGCGCCACGTCGCCGTCCTTCCCCACGTTCGCGGAGCAGTGCATGGGAAAGACGCCTTCCTCGGGAAGGAGATAGTTCATGACGCTGAAAATGGATTTCTTGATCTCTCCCGCATAGCGGGTCCCGCAGATCACCACTTCCCGCTCGGTGAAGTTCACGGCGATGGCCGCTTCGGAACGGGTGCCGTGGATCTCGGGCGTGGCCTTGAAGTGGGGAGCGTGAAAGACGGTGAAGTCGGGCACCATCTCCACCAGTTCCTCCGGGGTGGGACGCAGGAACATGTTGTAGGCGAAAAGTGCGTGCCACGGGCTCTCGCTCACCACCCGCACGTTGATTCCGTACGCCTCGTCAGCGCCGGCCCGGGCGTCCCGCACGAAGAGGTCCTGTCCGCCCAGGTATCCCACCACCGCCGAGCGCAGCACCTCCCAGTGGTCGGGGGACATGGCCACGTTGACCTCCCCCCAGTCCACCGTCTTCTCGGTGGTCGCGTCCCGCACGGTGAACTTGTCGTTGGGAGAGCGCCCGGTGTGGGGCGCCGTGGAGGTGGCGATGGCCCCCATGTGAGCCAGGCGCCCGTCCTCCCGGGCGAACGACTCTTCGTAGAGTCGGGCGGGAGAGAGGTTCCAGTACACCGACCTCGTGGGAATCAACCCGTGCTGCTCCAGCTCGAAGGAACTGGGAACACCCTCGACTGCGGTCTCCCGCACCTGGGTCTCACTGCTCATGCCGTCCATATCTCCGTGGGAAAAGCCGCCCCCCCTTCCCACGGGGAAAGGGCGGCGGCGTCCGGTTGTGGGATCATATCGCCCGTGGACTTCCGTGCCGCGTCGGCGGGCAGCCGAAGAGAAGGGGGGCGACGTGCTAAATCTGCCTCTTTCGGGCCTGCCAGTCCACCGAAGCGATGGTGGTCAGGTTGAGAATGTCCTGTACCGAGCAGCCTCTTTGGAGGATGTGGACGGGCTTGCGCATCCCCAACAGCACCGGTCCGATGACGTCGGCACCTCCCAGTTGATCCAGGAGCTTGTAGGCGGCATTGGCCGCCGACAGGCGGGAGAAGATGAGGACGTTGGCCGGTCCTTCCAGGTGGCTGAAGGGGTAGTCGTTGCGCAATTTCACCGCGTCCACGGCTGTGTCAGCCTGCATCTCCCCGTCGATCTCCAGGTCCGGCTCCGCCTCCCGCACCAGGGCCGCCGCTTCGGCCATCTTGCGCGACTCTTCGTGGGGCGCAGAGCCAAAGTTGGAGAAGGTCACCATGGCGATGCGGGGGTGGATTCCCAGTTCCTTGACGAAGCGGGCAGTCTGACGCGCGATGTCCACCAACGCCGGTACGTCGGGAGCGATGTTCACCGTCGTGTCGGCGAAGAAGAGGAGTTCCCGGTTGGGAAAAGCCAGCATATACAGGCCCGCCACCTTGTGGACACCCTCCTCGACTCCGATGACCTGCAGAGAGGGGCGGAGGATCTCGGCATAGTTGGCCTCGATGCCGGCTACCAGGGCATCCGCCTCCCCCGCCTCCACCATGGAGGTGGCGAAGTAGATGGGTTTGTACATGTTCCAGCGGGCCTCCGCCATGGTGAGTCCCTTGCGCGCGCGGCGCTGGAAGAGCTTGTCAGCGAAGGCGTGCCGCTTGGCTTCCTCCTCGGCGGCGTAGACGATCTCCACCCCCTCCAGCCTCACCCCCATCTGCTCGGCTTTCTCCTGGATGCGGGGGGGGCGCCCCAGGAGGACGGGTTGCGCCACACCGTCCTGGAGGATCTGGTGGGCGGCCCGGATCACCGAGTCGTTGTGGCCCTCGGGGAACACCACCCGGGCCGGACGCCGCCGCGCACGATTCACCATCCAGCGCATGACCTCCCGCCCCGGACCCAGACTGGCCCGCAGCCGGTCCCGGTACTCTTCCAGATCCAGCTCCGTCCGGGCGACACCCGTTTCCATGGCGGCGCGGGCCACCGCCGGGGCCACATGGAAGAGGACCCGGTGGTCGAAAGGCTTGGGAATGAGATACTCACGCCCGAAGGAAAAATCACTCCCGTCGTAGGCGCCCCGCACCGTATCCGGAACCTCCTGGCGGGCCAGGTCGGCGAGAGCCCGCGTGGCCGCCAGCATCATCTCAGCGTTGATAGCCCGGGCGCGCACGTCCAAAGCCCCCCGGAAGATGAAGGGGAAGCCCAGGACGTTGTTCACCTGGTTGGGATAGTCGGAGCGTCCCGTGGCCATGATGGCGTCGTCGCGCACTTCGGCCACCTCCTCGGGAAGGATTTCGGGATCGGGGTTGGCCAGGGCGAAGATGATGGGGCTGTCGGCCATGGTGGCCACCATCTCCTTGCTCACCAGGCCCTTGACGCTCAACCCGACAAAGACGTCGGCGCCCTCCATGGCCTCGGCCAGGGTGCGCTTGTCCGTCTTCACGGCAAAGGGGGCCTTGTACTCGTTCATTCCCTCCTTGCGGCCCTCGTAGATCACCCCTTTGGAATCCACCACGAGAATGTTCTCCGGACGCACGCCCAGCCGCTGGAAGTGGGTGGCCGTGGAGAGGGCCGAAGCGCCGGCGCCGCTGAAGACCACGCGGACCTCATCGAGCTTCTTCTCCACCAATTCCACCGCATTGAGAAGAGCGGCGCCGGCGATGATGGCGGTGCCATGCTGGTCGTCATGGAAGACGGGGATGTCCATGCGCTCCTGGAGAGTGCGCTCGATGACGAAGCAGTCCGGCGCCTTGATGTCCTCCAGGTTGATGCCGCCTACCGTGGGTTCGAGGAGCTCGCAGAAGCGGATCATGTCCTCGGGATCCTCCGACCCCACTTCCAGGTCGAAGACGTCGATGCCGGCAAAGCGTTTGAAGAGAACGCCCTTGCCCTCCATGACCGGCTTGGCGGCCAGGGGACCGATGTTACCCAGGCCCAGCACAGCGGTCCCATTGGACACCACGGCCACCAGGTTGCCCCGGGCCGTGTATTTGAAAACGTCTTCGGGGTTCTCGTGAATCTCCCGGCACGGCTCGGCGACGCCGGGGGAATAGGCGAGCGAAAGATCCCGCTGGGTGGACACCGACTTGGTCGCAACGACCTCTATCTTTCCGGGGCGACCCTGGATGTGGTATTCAAGGGCCTCCATGCGCTCATTCGCCATGGCGAAAGGCCTCCGTGAGTTCGTGGGTGAACCTGGATGATGGAACCGGTCCGGAGGTCATGTCAAACCCCGGATCGTGCACGAGACAACGGAGGCCCGGTGGGCGTGGACCGCGTTTTCGCGTTACCATGGTGGAGTTGAAGGAGAACCGTTGACCGTGGCTTCCAGAGCGGACTGATGCCCCACTCCATGGACCGGGAGACCCGAGCACGCAAGGTGCGGGAGATCCTGCGCCTGGTTTTCTGGCTCAACGTGAGCGTCGTCGGTATCAAATTGGGCGTTTGGTTCCTCTCTCACGCCCTCAGCGTCCTGGCCGAGGTGGGCCACTCCTCCCTGGATGCGGCCAACAACGTCTTCGCCCTGGCCATGGCGCGGGTGGCGGGAAAGGGGCCCGACGATGACCATCCATACGGGCACCAGAAGTTCGAAACGCTGGGCGCGCTGGTCCTGGTGGGCGCCCTCTCCGTTACCGTCTTCGAGCTTCTCAAGCAGGCCGTCTTCCGCTTCCTGCGGGGTGGAGGGGCCGACCTCCACGTGGACGCCTGGTCCATCTCCCTCATGGCGGTGGGTGCGGTGGCTGGCCTGGCCATCTCCCGCTTCGAGTCCCGGGCCGGGAAGCACCTGGGAAGCGACCTTCTCCTGGCCGACGCCGCCCACACCCGCGCCGACGTCTTCACCACCGTCTCCGTTCTGGCGGGGCTCCTCGCTGTGCGCTGGGGATATCCGGTGGCCGACCCCCTGGCCACGGTGATCGTCGCGGCCCTCATCGCGCACACCGGATGGGAGATTCTCCAGGAAACGGTTCCCGTCCTGGTGGACTCCCGCGCCGTCCACCCCGAGCACATCGAGGGCCTCGCGCTCTCTGTGGACGGGGTACGCTCCGCTTACCACATCCGCTCCCGGGGCCAGGCGGGAGAGGTCTTCGCCGAACTCACCATCGCCGTGGACCCCGACCTGGACGTCGCCACCTCCCACGCCATCGCTGACGAGGTGGAGCGGCGCGTCGCCCGCTCCCTCTCGGCGCGGCAGGTGGTGATCCACGTAGAGCCGTACGAATGACCGGGCGGCGCTCCGAGGGTGACCGCACGGAGGGAGGCCATCCGGCGCGCGACCGCACCTCGACCGCCCCCTCCACCGACAACCGTCGGGCGGCATGACGGAGGCGGCGACCCACCTCCCCCCGGAGCTGCTCCTCGTGCCCGGCCTGACCCTGGCGTCGGGGCTCAACCTCTATCTCGTCCTCCTCGCCCTGGGCGCCGCAGCGCGCCTTGGCGCCTGGGGGCCGCTGCCGGGAGACCTGGCGTACCTCGGCGCTCCCTACGTCCTGGGCCTCATGGGGGCGCTGTATGTCCTGGAGTTCACCGTCCAGCGGCGACCCCGGCCCGGTGTCCTGTGGGCGGGATTGAACCTTCCCGTGCGCGCCCTGGCCGGGGCCCTGCTCCCACTCCTCGTTCTGCCCGGCGCCTCCGCGCAAGTGAAGGCCGGGGCCTGCCTGGCCGCGGCGATCCTCGCGGTCCTGGCCGCTCTGTCACGATGGGGAAGTGAGGCCGCACGCCTCCTCACGGGATCGGGCGGGGTGCGCCCGGTCACCTACGCCCTCTTCCTGGACGCCACCGCCCTCGCGCTGGTGTCCGTCTCCCTGGATTACCCGGCGGTAGGGGCCGGCGGAGCATTCCTGGCGGCCACTGCGGTGCTCCCCTTCCTACCCCGCTGGAGCCGCGCCCTGGCGTGGGCCGTGCGCTGCCTTCGCCGCGAGCTCCTCTCCGCCGCAGAAGGAGGTCGTTGGACATCCGCCTCGCGCATGAACCGGCGCGTGCTCCAGGCCGTCAGGCAGGCGATGGCAGGGGAGGCCGAGGAGCTCGTGGGCCTGAGAGGCACCGCGGCAGCCGCCCTGAACCTCCCCGGAGTCCCTCCCTTCCGGCAGGGCTGGATCCTGACGTGGGGAGATCACGCCGTCTTCCTGCCCCGGCCCGGCCGGAAATCGAAGCGGGATGGGGCGGCGATCGTGGCGCTGAACACCGGGTCCGGCGCCTGGGAGTTAGGCGCCCGCCGGGTCTGTCCCTCCCTCGCCCTCGGCCCCGCCGGCGCCCCGCGCCTCTTCCTCGACCCACGTGGACCCGATCCCCGTCGGGTCCTCCAGGTTCTGGGCGTACCCGAACCGGCGGGGCGTTCCGGCTAGGAGCCCGTCGGCCCCCTCCCGGACCGGAAGTGGGACCGGAAGCGGGAGATGACCGCATCCACTTCCGCCTCGAAGGCTTCCGCGTCCTGCACCGTGGGCATTCCGGCGGCGAATGCCGCTTCGTTTCGCCGGCGCCGGAGCTCCCGGACGCGATCCTCCGTGTCGGGGTCGGTCACGCCGTTGATCCGCAGGGCGGAGAGGAGCTCCTCGACCTGGGTAGGCGGAGCCACGGCGCATACGGGCAGAGCCGATCTCAGTTCCGCCTCGAGACGCACCCAGGCATCCTGGATGCGCGACTCCGGGGAAGACGCTGTCATGATCTCCCCTTCCGGTGAATCGTACTCCGGGCCCTGAGCCCGAAAGGGCTAAGCCCGGACGCCGCCACAATATGCCGAAATCGCTGAGCGGGTGTCGACCCCTCACCCGCCGGCGTCGCGAGGGTGGAACCCAGACTCCGGCCCGCGGTAACATGATGCCGGTTTTCCCTTTTCGGGGCTGAGCGGAAACGCTCCGGAGCCCGCAGGCGCCGACCCGGAGAGAAAAACCTTTGACCCCGGAAACAGGCTTTTGTAACTTGCGTTTCGCTCAACAAACATCCGGACCGTTTCCATCCGCTTCTCGCGGATACCTGCCTCGCGACGCGGATCGCGTCGCCGGTCCAGTTGCGTCACATCTCAAACAGCACTAATCAGGAGAGCGACGAAACGGATGTTTTCTGCCTCCCGCGGCCTGGATTCCTTCGATCAGTACCTGCAGGACGTTGAGAAATACCCCCTCATCCAGGACCCCCTGGAGGAGCGGGAAATCGCCCGACGGGCCCGCGAAGGGGACAAGGAAGCCGCCGAACGACTCGTCACCGCCAACCTGCGCTTCGTCATTTCCTATGTGAAGAAGTATCAGGGCCGAGGCCTGGGGCTGGCCGAACTGGTCTGCATCGGCAATGAAGGGCTTCTCAAGGCGGTGAAAAAGTTCGATCCCGACAAGGGCGTGAAGTTTATCTCCTATGCCGTCTGGTGGATTCGCCAGACCGTGCTCCAGGCCCTTGCCGAGCAGACCCGGTCGGTGCGGATCCCCCTGAACCAGAACTCGAACCTGGCGCGTCTCTCCCGCACTGACACCCAGCTCACCCAGTCCCTGGGGCGTTCGCCCACCGATCAGGAAATCGCCGAGGAGATGGGCGAGCCCGTCGACACGATCCGCGCGCTGCGCCGCGTCGCCGCGTCGGAGCTGAGCCTGGACGCCCCCATCGACCGGAGCGACCGGGACAGTGCCAGCTTCGGAGAGCGCTTTTCCGGCGTGGACGGATCGGATATCGAACAGGACGTCGAAGCCACGGCCCGCAGGGATTTCCTCGAGCGCATGTTCGAGACCTACCTGACGGAGCGGGAGCGCAAGATCCTCTATCTCTACTACGGGCTCGACGACGGTGAAGAACGCACCTTGGAAGAGATCGGATCCCTCCTGGGCGTGACCCGGGAGCGCATCCGCCAGATCCGCAACCGAGCCTTCGAGAAGCTGCGCGAGAGTCCTCACGGAGAATCTCTGTCGGGGTTCTGGACCACGAACTGACGCCGTGGGTCTCTCGACCCTCCCGACCCTTCTGGTCCTGGCCGGCGTCCACGCCCTCCCCGGCTCCCCGGCCCCACGCGCCACTTCCAACATTCCCGCGGATACGGTCTGGAACAGCCCCCGGGTGCTTGAGCTCATCGCCCGCGCGCGGGACGGCCGCGCCTCTACGGCGGTGGATCCGGACTTCCGCGCCTACCGTGCTCGAGCGCGAGGGTTCGTCTACTTTTTCTTTGATCGGCCCGATTCAGACGAGCGCAACCTGGTCAAGGCGGACCAGATTGCCCTCGAGCTCTTCTGGGCCGCGCCCAACCGCACCCACCAGCGCATCGTCGGGCTCCGTGACCGCAAGGTCCTTCCCACCAACATCCGCTATCACCTGGACCACCTCACCGTCGTACAGGATGATTTCGGGAACTGGATTCGCCTCGGGGACGGAGACGAAGTCGCCCGCGTCCTCCATCCGCTGGGACCCGGGTCGGAACGCACCTACGACTTCCTCCTGGCCGACTCCCTTACCCTCAGCTACGGGGGCGGGCAGGAAGAGGTGCGGGTGTATGAGATCCGGGTGCGGCCCAAGGCGCCCGATACGCCTGCCTTCGTCGGCTCCATCTTCCTGGACCGGGATCACGCCGCTGTCGTCCGCATGTCCTTCACCTTCACTCCCGCGTCGTACGTAGATCCCTATCTCGACTACATCAGGATCTCTCTGGACAACGCCCTCTGGCTCGGGCGCTACTGGCTCCCCTACCGCCAGGAGGCCGAGCTGCGCAGGGAGCTTCCCGTCCTCGATTTCATGGCGGGCAGCATCATTCGGGGTCGGTTCGAGATCGGCGACTACGAGTTCAACCCGGACTTCCCGCCGAACCTCTTCCAGGGGCGGCGGGTCAGCGCGGTACCCGAACGGGAACGGCGGAACTTCCCTTTTGAAGAAGATCTCTTCGCAGACCTCAAGAAGGAGGGTTTGACCCCCGCTCCCTCCCTGGAGCAGATACGCAGCGAGGCTGCCCGCATCCTCCGCACCCGCGCCCTCAGCGGTCTCTCCCCGCTGCGGCTGCATCTCGCCTCCGTTTCTCGGGGTCTGCGCTACAACCGGGCCGAAGGGCTGGCGCTCGGCGGAGGCGTGGCCGTGCGTCCCGTCCCCGGAGTGCTGCTCCGCGCCGACGCAGGATTCGCCTTCGGTCCACATCACCCCGTCGCCTCGCTTCGCGCCTCGGGAACGGAAGGACCCATCGTCCCCGACTTGCGCGTCTACTGGAACGATCCGCGGGATCTGGGCCCCCTTGCCGGAGCCTCGGGGCTCATGAATACCCTGGCCTTCGCGACCCTTGGCGAGGATTATCTGGATCCCTTCTATGCCCGGGGAGCCGACCTCCGCCTGTCCACTTCCGAGCCGGGCGCGGGCCCCGTTGTGGGCATGCGCTTCGAGCGGCAATTCTCCGCGCGTCGCACCGTGGGAGATGCCGCTCCACGAGGTGTACTCCCCGTGGAGGATGGGATCCTCGGGCAGCTGTCCCTGCGCCTGCCTATTATGCTCCCCGCCGGCGGAAGGGGGTGGGCGTCGGGCGACGTGGGCCGGCTCGGCGACCGAAGCTTTCAGCGCATCCAGTTCACAGGCGAGTGGGTGCGGGAGGGGAACCTCCCGGGAAGCGGCGTGAGGGCCGAATTCCACGGTGGACTCGCCACCCCCCGAACCCCCGTCCAGTCCCTCTTCTTCCTGGGAGGTCGAGGCAGCCTGCCGGGGTTCGGATACCGGGAATTCGCGGGGACGGAGTTCGGGCTGGCCCGGGTGTCATGGTCCCACCCCCTCCTGCCTCCGTGGGTGGGATTTCGAACCCACGCCACTCTTGCCCTCACCCACCTCTCCCCTGATGCCTCCCTCCCCCCCGCCTGGCGGGCACACGACACCGACGGCCTTCGCGCTTCGATGGGCGCAGGCCTCTCCCTGGGTTGGGATGTTCTTTTCCTCGATCTGTCCCGGGGCCTGGGATCCGGCGGCTCCTGGGAACTCAGCCTCTCGGTGGCTCCCCGCTTTCACCCCTGGCTGTAGCAAGGTGCCGCGCCCCGGGGCGCCGGCTCCATCGCCGACCCCCCGGGAGCGGCATCCTGCTTCACGCCGCCTCCTCCATCTCCCGTTCACGAGCGTCGCTGCGGGCCGAAAGGAGGACCACCTCCCGTACCGTGACGTCCGCCGTGGGAATGGTAATCCCGTCCCGCTCATAAGAGTCGTACTCCAGGCGGCCCTCGACGTAGATCCTGTCTCCACCGTGGATGTAGTCCTCGGCGAACTGGGCCAGCCGGCCCCACATGGTGAGGCGGTGCCAGTCGGTGCGCTCGCCGCCGTCCTCTCCTGCTCCCCTGCGGTTCGTGGCCAGGGAGAGGTGGGCCACCTTGGTACCGTTCTTGGTCTGCTGGATGTCCGGATCGCGCCCCACGTTCCCCACCAGAGTGATCCTGTTGACCGTGCGACTCATGAGTTCCTCCGTGCTGATGGTATGCTTGCCGGGGACCTTCTCCCCGGGGCGGTCAGCAAGGATGGCGGGGCGTGCGGGGCTCCGGAATGACGCGTTGGGCCGTCTTAGCCCTTGCACTCGTACCAGTTGCGGCCCACACCCCACTCCGCCACCACCGGCACGCTCAACTCCATGGCCGACTCCATGCGCTCCACCACCAGGTCGCGCACGGCGTCCAGTTCGCCGTCGGGCACCTCGAGAAGGAGTTCGTCGTGAACCTGGAGAATCAGCAGGGCGTCAAATCCGCCCTCGTCCAGCGCTTCCTGCACCCGGATCATGGCCAGCTTGATCATGTCGGCGGCAGTGCCCTGGATGGGCGTATTCTGGGCCACGCGCTCCCCGAACTGGCGCACGTTCCAGTTGGAGGACTTCAACTCGGGCACATAGCGCCTCCGGCCCAGAAGCGTCTCCACGTACCCCAGCTCCCGGGCCTTCTCCACCTGTTCATCGAGATACCTGCGCACGCCGGCGAAGCGCTCGAAGTAGGTGTCGATGAACTCCCTGGCCTCCTCCCGGCTGATGCCGAGCTGCCGGGCCAGGGAAAAGGGTCCCTGCCCGTAGAGGGTAGCGAAGTTCACCGTCTTGGCCTGGGCCCGCATCTCGGGCGTTACCTCCTCTACCGGGACATCGAAGATCACCGAGGCCGTCTGCTTGTGTACGTCCACCCCCTCTCGGAAGGCTGTCACGAACGCCTCATCTCCCGAGAAGTGAGCCAGGATGCGCAGCTCGATCTGGGAGTAGTCCACGCCCAGGAAATGTCTTCCCGCAGGCGCCACAAATCCCTTGCGGATCTCCCGCCCCAGAGGGGTGCGGATGGGGATGTTCTGGAGATTGGGATCCGACGAGGAGAGACGCCCCGTCGCCGCAACCGTCTGATTGAAGCTGGTGTGGATACGGCCGGTGCGCGGATTCACGAGCTGCGGAAGCGACTCCACGTAGGTGCTGCGCAGTTTCTCCAGCTCCCGATATTCCATGAGGAGGCGGGGAAGCTCATGGCCCTGGGCCGCGAGTTCCTCCAGGACCGAGGCATCGGTGGAAGGACCCGTCTTGGTCTTCTTGACGACGGGCAGTTCCAGGCGTTCGAAGAGAACCTCCCGGAGCTGGGGGGTCGAATTCACGTTGAACTCCCCGCCGGCGATCTTGAAGATGTCCTGACGAATGAGCCCCAGCTCTCGCTGCAGCCGATCCAGCATGGATGCAAAGAACTCCTCATCGATGGCGATCCCGACCCGCTCCATACGCGCCAGAACCGGGATGAGGGGCACCTCCAGATCGTCCAGAAGGTGACGCAACCCTTCCTCCTCGAGCCGGGGCAGAAGCATGTCGTGGAGTCGCAGCGCCATGTCGGCCTGCTCCGCCACCCAGCGGCCCACCTCTTCCGTGCTCACCGCCTCGAGGCCCACCCGGCTCTTCCCCGCGCCCACCAGTTCTTTGCGGGTCGGCAGTTTGTGCGCAAGAAGCTCCAGCGCAAGATACCCGAGATCATGGGATCTGCGTCCGGGGTCCAGCAGGTAGCTCATCACCATGACGTCGGCCCCGATGCCCACCAACTCCACACCCGCTCCCGAAAGGAGCAGAGATACCCGCTTCAGATCATGGCCGGATTTGGCAACGGCGGCGTCCTCCAGGAGTGCCCGTAACCCCTTCATCTCCGGCGAGGTCAGCGCAGGAAGGTTGGTCACCTCGCCCTGATCCTCCCCTTCGAAGGTGAGTTCAAAGGGCTGCACGTGACCAAAGGGGAGGTACCACGCCTTCCCTTCCTCCACGCTCAGCGCCAAACCCACCAGCTCTCCCTCGAGGGGTCTTTCCCGGCTGCCCTCGGCCGCCACGGCCACCCAGGCGGCCTCGCGCGCGGCCGCCACGATCTCCTTCAGCCGGGAAACGTCAGTGACTACACGGTATTCGGGCTCCTTCGCCGCATCGCCCTCGGCACCTCCGCCTTCCGCCTCTCCCGCAGCCGCTTCCCGGGCCGCCACGGTGAAACGCTCGGCCAAACGCCGGAACTCCAGTTCCACGAAGATCTCCCGCAGCCGCTCGTAGTCGGGCTCGTGGACGCGCAGAGCCTCCAGATCCAACTCGATGGGAAGGTCGCTCATGATGGTCACGAGCCGTTTCGAGAGGCGCACCTCGTCGGCGTGCTCCAGGAGGGACTTGCTGGCCCGAGGCGGCTTGAGCTCTGCGGCGTGCTCCAGGAGCTCCTCCACAGAAGAGTACTGGCTCAGAAGCGCGACAGCGGTCTTGGGGCCGATCCCCGGAGCGCCCGGAACATTGTCCGAGGAATCGCCCACGAGGGCCAGGTAGTCGGCGACCTGAGAGGGGGGAACGCCGAATTTTTCCTGCGCCGTCTCCTCGGTGACCCACTCCGCCGCCACACCGGTGGCGCCGCCCCTGCCCGGATTCAGAAGATGGATACCCGGCTGAACGAGCTGATACAGGTCCTTGTCGCCGGATACGATGACCGCCTCCAACCCCCGGCCGCGGGCCTGGATCGCCAGTGTGCCGATGACGTCGTCGGCTTCGTAGCCTTCGAGCTCCACGACGGGATCATGAAACGCTTCCACGATGTCCCGGATCCGGTCCAGGCTCGATGCCAGGTCGTCAGGCATCTTCTCCCGGGTGGCCTTGTACTCGGGGTAGATCTCCTCCCGGAAGGAGTCCCCGGCATCGAAGACAATGGCCAGGTAGTCGGGTTCGTACTTCTCCCGGATGTCCAGGAGAAAGTTGGTGAAACCGAAGGGCGCCGACGTGTTCTCCCCCCTGGAATTGGTGAGGGGCCGGTTGATGAAGGCGAAATACGCCCGGTAGATGAGGGCGTAAGCATCCACCAGGAAGATGCGCGAAGCGGTTTTTGGTGGTATTTCCAAAGCGGTGACCGGGTCGGGGGAACGCTCACGGCCGGACGGGCACGGACCCGACGGCGGCAGGGCGCACAACGACTAACATAGAACGAGGAGGGACGGGAGGCGAAGATGACCGAGGCGGATGACGAAGGAGACAGGGTAGACGGCGAGCCCGGAGTCGATTTGACACCGGCGGAGACCGCAGAGCGCGCCCTCGAGGTGCTGGTTCGGACACCGGGCGACGTGGCCGCTCTCCTGGGCCGAGCGGATCCGGGAAGGGTGATCGCCCCCGTCGCGACGGGGAAGTGGTCTCCTCTTGAGATCCTGTGCCACCTGGCCCAGACCGAATGGGTCCTGGGATACCGCACCCGCATCGCCCTCTGCGAGGACCACCCCACCCTCCATCCCTTCGATCCCGACCGATGGGTGGCGCGAGGCGTCACCGCAGCCGACGAAGCGGAGCACCTGAGCGATTTCGCCGCCCTGCGCCGGGCCAACATCCGCTTGTGGAGGAGTCTCACCGCAGAGGAATTGGCCCGCACCGCCTACCACGCCGGCCTGGAGCGGGACGTCACCCTGGGTGAGATGCTCTCGGCCCTGGCCGACCACGACGTCAATCACCTCGACCAGATGCGCCGGGGCCTCTCCTCCTGAGGCCGGGTGGGGTGGGCCGGGCCGCTGCTGGGCAGCGGAGCGGACATGCGCGGCGGCGGCGCAAAGGAGCGCGGTGGTCGGCCCGCTCGAATCCGGTCAGGGGACGCGCACCCGCACCGGCACGAAAAACGCCTCCCGGGATCCATGTCCCGGGAGGCGTGGGGATCCGCAGGGTTCCCTTCAGGCCTTGATCACCCTCGTGGCCTGGGGACCTTTCTCGGTTTCACGAAGCTCGAACTCCACCTCCTGGCCTTCGCGGAGGGTTCGGAACCCCTCCCCCTCGATGGCGGAGTGGTGGACGAAGACGTTTTCACCCTCGGGAACCTGGATGAACCCGTAGCCCTTCGAGTCGTTAAACCATTTGACGGTCCCTTTCATGCCATACCTCCGGCTGAGTCAAAAAGCGGCCGCAACGGCGCGACCATCTTCTATACTGCACGCCACCGCGTCCGACGCAAGAGGGCGGGGCGCGCTCCCCGGTTCCTGACGCATGAGCCGGCTCACCCTTCCCCGGCGACACCTCCGTACAGCGCCCGGTACACCTCCAGATTGCGGCGAATGTTCTTCACATAGCCGCGGGTCTCAGCGAAGGGGATCCGCTCGGTGAAGCGGAGAGGGTCGGCGGCTTCTTCGAACCGGCGCCACCGGGAAGCCCGCGTGGGTCCGGCGTTGTAGGCCGCCAGCATGAGGGGCAGGTCTCCTCCGTACCGACGCTCCATCTCCACCAGGAACGCCGCCCCCAGGTGCAGGTTCAGCTCGGGGCTGGTGAGATGCTTCCTGACGAAGCGGTACGGGCCGTGGGCCCGGGCGAGCTGCCGTCCGGTGGCGGCCATCACCTGCATGAGACCGACGGCGCCCGCCGGGCTCACGATGTCAGCCTTGAAGGCCGACTCCTGGCGGATGAGGGCCGCAAGGAGAATGGGGTCCACGCCCCACTCGCGAGCCTCCCGCACCACCATTTCCCGGTACGGGAAGGGGAACACAACCTGGAGGAGCCGCCGGTTCCAGGCGATGCCTTCGCGGCGGAGCTCCCATCCCAGGTTGATTCCTGATATGGTCCGTCCCCGCTCGATGAGGGCTTCGGCCAGGGCAAGACGGTCCTCCACCGACTCCCCGGCGCGGCGGATCAGGCGAGCTTCCTGCGTGGCGGCAGCCTCATCCAGTCCGGCGGCGGCGAGGAGGTCGAGGCGCTCCAGCCCCTCCGAGAGCCATCCCGGCGGCTCCCGTGGCGGGGGGCCCCCGGGAAGGGCGATCGCAAAGGGGCGGCCCATCAACTCCCCGCCCAGCACGGCGTAGTAGGAGAAGGGGGACGCCTCCCGGATGCGGTCCACCCAGGCGCGGGCCGCCGCCGTGTCGCTCAGCTCCAGACGCGCGTAGCCGGCCCAGAACGCCGCTTCCTCCCATCGTCTTCCCTCGGGGAACTCTCGGAGATACGCCTCGAAGACCTCCGCCGCCGCATCGGGAGCTCCTCGGGCCAGGTGGATCTGGCCCATGCGCATACGGGCCCGCCCCGCCTCCGCCCGGGTGGGGGCCGCGCCTACCAGACGCTGGTACGCCTGCAGGGCCCGGGTGCGCGCGCCCCGCGCCTCCAGGGAGTAGGCCCGGTCCCAGAGCACCTTCGCCGCCTGTGGGCTGGCGGGGAAGCGCTCCACCAGCCAACGCTCCAGAACCGCTACGTGGCGGTCCATTCCCTGGCGCTTCCGTACGCGCATCCATGCCTCCAGGACCCTGGGGCCGAAGGCCGGGTCGTCGGTGCGCGAATAGAGTTCTCGAAAGACCCGGATGGCCTCATTCCGGCGCGAGGGCACGGTTCCCATGAGAACGGCCCGCGCCAGGAGGTCGGCATCGGGCAGGGCGGCCCCTTCCGCTCGAGCGAGACGAACAGCGCGGTCGTATCCCCGCAGCGCGGCGCCGCCCAGGCCCGCCCGGTTGGCTTTGCGGGCCAGTCGCAGCGTCGAAGCCAGCTCCGGGTCGGTGAGGCGGAGAAGGAGGGCCGCCGCCCGGCCCGCCACCGGGGTCGGGCCTCCGTCCGCCGCCCCACCCAATCGCGTAACCGCCGCCGAGGTATCGCCCCGCGCGAGAAGGAGCCTGGCCAGCAGGAGCGACGACGCAGGGTCCCTGGGGCCTCCCTCCAGGGCCGTCACGGCCCGGGCCGTATCCCCCGCCTCGAGCCGCGCCGCCACGACCGCGTCCCGCACGAAGGCTCGCACCTCCTCTTCCGGCATGAGAGGGCCGAGCGCGGCGGCCAGCGCCTCCATGTCTTCGTCGGCCGCGAAGCGCAGGCGGGCCTCACGGGCTCCCCACGCCGCCGCCAGGGGGTCGGACCGGGCCGCCGTCGTGGTCCGATATCGCGCGTAGGCCTCCGCCGCCCCGGCCGCCTCTCCTTCCTCCTCCAGGGCGCGGGCCAGGAGCCGCCACCCCACTCCACCCTCCACAGCGTCGAGCCAGGGCGCTCCCTCGAGAAGGATACGGACCGCCCGGTGGTTGCCCCAGCCCGCCTCGGCCCGGGCCAGCAGGAGGGTGTCCGCGGGAGTCGTCAGCACTCCTTCCAGGGATCGCAGCCGTCGCACGGTATGCCATGCCCGGCCCACCGCCAACTCATCCAGGAGAGAGTCGGGAACGGAGCCGGAGTGGCCCGCTGCGCCGGGGGGCGTCGATGCAGCCGGCCCCGCGGCGGTCGGTCGGGCAGGAGGTACGTCCAAAGAGCGGGGCTCGGTGGACGCACCCCTCTCCGCCCCCGCGGGGAGGAAGAGGAAGAGGAGAAGAACCGATAATGCCCGACGCATGCGCTTCAGATTGGGGGGAGCCTCATCACTATGGATGGGGCGAATGCTCATAACGCGCCAGGGGGGGGACGAGCGACGGCCGCCCGGCTCATGCCGGGCGGCCGCCCAAATTCCTGCGCGAGACGGCGCGTCAGCCGGCGCGGCTCATATCGATCTGATGGAGAGTGTCCACCATCTTCTGGGCCGATTCCTCCATGTCGATGACCAGCGCGTCGATGCGGGACACGAAGTAGTTGTGCCCGATGGAGACGGGGATGGCGATGATGAGGCCCGCCGCCGTGGT
>JBHHWB010000006.1:0-73105 GCA_046756305.1 Gemmatimonadota bacterium | reverse complement strand
CGGCCTCCCCCCGCCCTCTTCAAGATCCCGACGGCTCCCCCGCAGGCTGGGAGCCTGTCCGAGTCATGCAGCGGGCCGCGCCACCCGTGACTCGGACAGACTCCTAGATCAGCGGGTTCACCGCCACCGCCAGAACATCCTCGGGATGGATGATGGCTTCCGGAGGAATCTCTTCCGGCGGATTCAGATCCGCGTACTCGCTGAGAAGGGTCACCTCATCCCCTTCCACTTTCATCGCCCCGGCCGCCACATGAAAGCGCCTGCTCCCGCCTCCGGGAATCTCGAGATCCAGGCTCCCCGCCCCGAGAAGGGTCAGGAAGGGGGCGTGGCCGGGAAGAATCCCCACCTTCCCGTCCCACGCCGGGGCCACCACGGCGGAAGCTTCCCCTTCGAAGACCACCTTCTCGGGGGAAACGACCCGGACCGTGAGGGTGCCCTCGGCCATGCTATGCCTCCTGGGCCAGCTTTTCGCCGGCCTCGATCACTTCGTCAATGCCGCCGCGCATGTAGAAGGCCTGCTCCGGAAGATGGTCGAACTCCCCGTCGGCTACCCGCTCGAAGGACTCGATGGTGTCTTCCAGCTTCACGTATTTGCCCTTGATGCCGGTGAACTGCTCCGCCACGTGGAAGGGCTGGGAGAGGAAGCGGGCGATGCGCCGCGCACGGCCCACGATGATCTTATCCTCCTCGGTAAGCTCGTCCATCCCCAGGATGGCGATGATGTCCTGCAGATCCTTGTACCGCTGCAGGATCTCCTGGACCCGGGTGGCCACCCGGTAGTGCCGCTCGCCCACGAAGTTGGGATCCATGATCCTGGACGTGGAATCCAGGGGATCCACCGCCGGGTAGATGCCCTGCTCCGCGATGGCCCGGGACAGCACCGTGGTAGCGTCCAGGTGGGTGAAGGCCGTGGCCGGCGCCGGGTCGGTCAGGTCGTCGGCCGGCACGTAGATGGCCTGCACCGAAGTGATGGATCCAGCGCTGGTGGAGGTGATCCGCTCCTGCAACTCACCCATCTCGGTGGCCAGGGTAGGCTGGTACCCCACCGCCGAGGGCATACGGCCCAGCAGCGCCGACACCTCGGATCCGGCCTGGGTGAAGCGGAAGATGTTGTCGATGAAGAGGAGGACGTCCTGGCCCTCCACGTCGCGGAAGTACTCGGCGATGGTGAGGCCGCTCAGGCCCACCCTCAGGCGGGCCCCGGGCGGCTCGTTCATCTGCCCGTACACGAGCGCCGTGGAGTCGATGACGCCCGACTCCTTCATCTCCAGCCACAGGTCGTTGCCCTCACGGGTACGCTCACCCACGCCACAGAAGACGGACCGTCCGCCGTGCTCCATGGCGATGTTGTTGATGAGCTCCATGATGATGACCGTCTTCCCCACGCCGGCGCCTCCGAAGAGGCCCGTCTTCCCGCCCTTCACGTAGGGAGCCAGAAGGTCCACGACCTTGATGCCCGTCTCAAAGATCTCCGTCTTGGGCTCGAGCTGGTCGAAGGGAGGCGCCTCGCGGTGGATGGGCCACCGCTCCACCTCGGCACCCTCGCCAGCCACGGGACCCAGGTGGTCCACCGGCTCCCCCAGCACGTTGAGGATGCGCCCCAGGGCCACCTCGCCCACGGGCACGGCGATGGCGCGGCCGGTATCCACCACGTCCATGCCCCGTGTCACTCCGTCGGTGGAGGACATGGACACGGCCCGGACCTGCCCCCGGCCGATGTGCTGCTGCACTTCGGCGACGAGGTCGATCTCCTGGCCCGCTTCGGTGGTCGCCGTAAGGCGAAGGGCGTTGTAAATGTCCGGGAGGTGCTCGGGCTCGAACTCCACATCCAGCACGGGACCGATGACCTGGACGACTTTTCCGATGTTTGGTTCAGCCATGATTTCCTGTCGTTGAGCGGCGTCGGGTCCGTGACCTCACTCGAGGGCCGCGGAACCGCCGACGATCTCGGCGATTTCCTGCGTGATCTGGGCCTGTCTGGCCCGGTTGTAGCTCCGGGTGAGGCGTTCCAGCATTTCCCCGGCATTGTCCGTCGCATTCTTCATGGCGGTACGC
Source organism: Gemmatimonadota bacterium (assembly GCA_046756305.1). GTDB lineage: Bacteria > Gemmatimonadota > Gemmatimonadetes > Longimicrobiales > Gaopeijiaceae > JBHHWB01. The sequence continues at coordinate 71,050 of JBHHWB010000006.1, read as the reverse complement.
CGGGCGCCCTGCTCCGCCGCGGCGTTTTCCACCAGTGCGGTGTAGACGGCATTCCGCACGTAGAGCGGAAGGATCCGCTCCAGGATCATGTCTCCCGAGGGCGACATGATAAACGCATCCGATGAAGCCTTGGAATCCCCGGGCCGAATAGGAAGAAGCTCCCGCACCCGGGGAGGCGTGGACATGGCGGACCGGAACTCGGAGCTCACAAGGTACACCGCGTCCAACTCCCCTTCCTCAAAGCGCCGGCGCAGCGAACCTACGATGGACTCAGCCACGTCCACCGTCGGTTGGTCCGTCACGTCGGTCCGCGTGCTCGCCATGGCCTCGCCGCGGAAGCGGAAAAAGGAAATGCCCTTCTTCCCCACGGCGTGCAGCTCGGTTTCCACGCCCCGCCCCCTGAGCTCGGCGAGAAGTTCCCTGGCCTCACGGATCAGGTTGGCATTGAAGGCGCCGGCCAGCCCGCGGTTGGCGGTAAGGAGGAGTACGGCCGCCCGCCGGGTCTCCTCGGGCTGGCGCAGGATGGGGTAGCGTTCCGTGAACCCCGGAGCATACAGGCTGCGAACGATCTCACCCAGCGCCGCCGAGTACGGCCGGGCCGCGTACACCCGGTCCGTCGCCCGCTTGAGCTTGGATGTCGCCACCAGCTCCATGGTGCGGGTGATCTGCCGCGTGTTGTCCACGGACTTGATCCGCCGCTTGACCTCTCTGGCTCCTGCCACGTCGCTACGTCCTCCCTAAGAGTTGGGGGCTTTACGCCGGGGCACCCGCCGGCTCGGCAAGGCGCAGGGCCTCCGATTCGGCGAACGCTTCATTGAACGCTTCGATGGCGACAACCAGCTTCTCGGCGATCTCGTCGGTGAGTTCCTTGCCCTCCCGGATGCCGTCGAGAATGTCATGGTGACGCTCGCGGAGGAACTGATGGAAGCCCCGCTCCCAGGCGCCCACCCGCTCCACGTCCACCTCGTCGAGGTAGCCGTTCGTCACGGCGTAAATGACGGCGACCTGATTCTCCACGGGCATGGGCTGATACTGAGGCTGCTTGAGCATCTCCACCGTGCGGGCGCCGCGGGCGAGCTGACGCTGCGTGGCCGCGTCCAGGTCCGAACCGAACTGGGCGAACGCCTCCAGCTCCCGGTACTGGGCAAGGTCGAGGCGCAGGCGACCGGCCACCTTCTTCATAGCCTTGATCTGGGCGGACCCACCCACGCGGGACACGCTGATCCCCACGTTCACAGCGGGACGGACGCCGGAATAGAAGAGGTCCGGCTCCAGGAAGATCTGGCCGTCGGTAATGGAGATGACGTTGGTGGGAATGTAGGCCGAAACGTCGCCGGCCTGGGTCTCGATGATGGGCAGCGCCGTCAGGGAACCCCCGCCCTCTTCGTCGGAGAGCTTAGCCGCCCGCTCCAGAAGACGCGAGTGCAGATAGAACACGTCACCTGGGTATGCTTCCCGCCCTGGGGGGCGGCGCAGCACCAGGGAAAGCTGGCGGTACGCCTGAGCCTGCTTGGAAAGATCGTCGTAGACCACCAGCGTGTGCTTTCCCTGCCACATGAAGTGCTCGGCCAGGGCGCAGGCGGCGTAGGGAGCGATATACTGCATGGGCGCCGGGTCCGACGCGTTGGCCGCCACCACGATGGTGTAGTCCATGGCGTCATGTTCCTGTAGCGTCTCCACGACGCTACGGACCTTACCCGCACGCTGGCCCACGGCGCAGTAGATGCAGATGACGTCGGTATCCTTCTGGTTGATGATGGTATCCACGGCGATGGCCGTTTTCCCGGTGCCCCGGTCCCCGATGATGAGCTCGCGCTGTCCCCGTCCGATGGGAATCATGGAGTCGATGGCCTTGAGCCCGGTCTGGAGCGGCTCCTTCACCGGCTGGCGCAGGACGATGCCCGGCGCCACGATGTCGATCTGGCGGCTGCCCTCGATGCCCTCGATGGGACCCTTCCCGTCCAGGGGCTTGCCCAGGGGATCCACGACGCGGCCCAGGTAACCGGCGCCGACTCCCACTTCCAGCACCCGTCCCGTGCGCCGCACCGGGTCTCCCTCATGGAGGTGAGTCCACTCCCCCATGATGACGGCGCCGATGTTGTCTTCTTCAAGGTTCAGGGCCAGAGCGGTGACCCGCTCCCCCGTCTCGGAGGAAGTGATCTCCAGCATCTCCGAGGCCATGGCCTTTGTGAGGCCGTAGATGCGGGCGATGCCGTCCTTGACTTCAAGGACCTCGCCGATCTCCTCCGCCTGGAGGTCCTCCTCGTAGCGCTCGATTTCGGTGAGAAGAACGTCTTTGATCTCGCTGGCTCTGAGCTGAGATTCGTTGGCCATCGTATCCTAGTGGTCCGGGTGTCAGTCCGTCAGGCCTCGCCCCCGGAGGGGACGGGAGCCTGGAGTAGCCGCTGGCGCAACTCTTCCAGGCGCCGGCGAAGCGATCCGTCGTACATGGTGTCGCCCGTGCGCACCACCATCCCCCCCAGGATCTCGGGGCGGACATGCACGTGCGGAACGGCCTCACGCCCCAGCACCTGCGACAGGCGCGACGAGACATGGGCCAGGGTTTCGTCGTCGAGAGGCCGCGCCACGGTCACATCCACGTGCTCGCGGCCCATGTGTTCGTCCACCAGCGCGTGGTAGTGCTTCCGCATCTTGCTCAGAAGCCGCTGGCGCCCCTTGTCGATGGTGACGAAGAGGAAATCCAGGAAGTGACGTGGCACGACTCCGTCGAGAACCTTGCGGAGCACGGCCTTCTTCTCGGCGTCGGCGATGCGCGGTGTCTCCAGGAAGAGACGGAACCGGGGTTCCGCCTCCAGAAGACCCACCACCGCGTCCAGAGCGTTCCCGTAGACCTCCAACCCTTCATGGCGCTGGGCCAGGGCGAAGAGGGTCTCGGCGTAGTTCCGGGCGACAGTGTCGTCTCTCACGCCTCGGCTCCCCGGCCCTCGGGTTCCGTCATCTCCTGCAGATAACGCTCGATGAGCTGGCGGTCCTTGGCGTCGTCAAGGCGCTCCCGGAGGAGGCGGGCCGTCGCGGCCAGGGTGAGGTCCACGGCCTCCTTGCGGAGGGTGTCCACCGCCGCGTCCCGCTCCCGCTGAATTTCGGCACGGGCGCGCTCGATGAGCGCCTGGGCCTCGGCGCGGGCCTTTTCCTCCATCTCCCGACGCACGCGCTCCCCCGCCTCCCGCCCCTCGGCGAGAAGCCGTTCTGCCTGACGGCGCCCGTCGGCGAGCTGGGCCTTGTGCTCCTGCAGGAGCTCTTCGGCTTCGGCCTGCCGCCTGGCCGCTTCGTCCAGAGCCGCCTGAATGCCCTTCTCCCGCGCTTCCACCGCCGCCAGGATGGGTCCCCAGGCGAACTTACCGAGAAGGAAGACGAGGATGGCGAAGACGATGATGGTCCACGCGCTGAGCCCGGCGTTGATATCGAACAGGCCGCCGCCTCCGCCGCCTTCTCCGCCCTGAGCCGCAAGCGCCAAGGGCGCGGCCGCCAGGAGGGCGCCGGTGGTGGAAAGGATCCCACTCGCTCTCATTGGTCTCTCCATGGATTCTCCCGAAGCGGCGGCCCGGCCCACGTGGACCGGATCCCCGGTCCGCCGATGGACTCGGCCCGCCCCGTCCGCGACCCGGCCCCGCATCCGCGGGACCGGGTCTCCAGGACGATTCTTAGAAGAACTTGTACAGAATGGTGATCACGAGACCGAACAGCGCGACCCCTTCGATGAGCGCGGCCAGGATGATGGCGGCGGTCTGAATGTTGGCCGCGGCTTCCGGCTGCCGGGCGATGCCCTGGGTGGCGCCGTCGCCGATGCGTCCGATGCCGAGTCCGGCTCCGATTACCGTGAGGCCGATCCCGATGCCGGCGCCGAGGAGGCTCAGCGAGTTCTTCGCCGTCTCGGCGTCCATGGCCGCATCCTGAAAGGCGGCGAGCATAGCGTTAAGCATGATCAGTCTGTCCGTCCCTTGGGTTGGTGGTACGTGGTCAATGGGCGTGGCGGATGAGTCCGATGAACACCGCCGTGAGCATCGCGAAGATATACGCCTGCAGCAGCGCCACGAAGACTTCGAGGATCATGACTCCCGAAACCATGGCGACAGAGGCCCCGGCGATGGCCCATTTGCCCAACGCCAGGTTCGCGAACATGAAAATCAATCCCAGAAGCGACAGCGTGAGGGTGTGTCCCGCCGTCATGTTGGCGAAAAGCCGGATGGCCAGCGCGAACGGCTTGGTGAGCTTCCCCAGGAACTCCACCGGCGTCATGATCACCAGCATGATGGCCTGCCCCGCGGGATGCATCCCATGGGGCGTGTAGAAGATGGTACGCAGATACCCCTTCGGTCCCAGAGCCACCATCCCCGAAATCTCCACCACGATGAAGGTGAGGAGCGCCAGGGCGCCGGTCACCGACAGGTTCCCCGTGGCCGTCGCTCCCCAGGGGAGGAGGCCGAAGAGGTTCATGAGGAGGATGAAGAAAAAGAGGGAGAGGATGTAGGGGGTGTATGCGTCCGCACCGCGACCGATGTTGCGCCGTACGATTTCGTCGCGGAAGAAGAGGATCATGGCCTCCATCGCGTTGGCGAATCCCCGAGGCGCCCGGTCGGTGTAGCGCGTCCGCATGGTGCGGGCCATGGGAATGAACACCAGGAGAAGGACCAGCGCCGCCAGGAGCATGAACACCACATGCTTGGTGGGGGAAAGGTCCAGGGCGAACCCGCCGATGTGAATCGGCTCCCACTGGGGGAGATGGAACACCTTGCCGTGTCCCAGCAGGGTGATCTCGATCTCCTTTCCGTCGGAAAGGTGATGCATGAGCATGCCCTGGAGGTTGGGGGACGATTCCCCTCCGCCTCCGTGGGCCGCCTCCTGAGCCCCTCCCTGCAGTGCAGCCAGCCAGCCGAACAGATTCATGTCCGTCGCGTTCAGGTCTCACCTCGCCCGATCCGGAAGTACACCGGCTCGAGCAGGAGCAATCCAAAAAAGAATCCGGCAAGAGCGAGCAGCATGGCCACCGCCCCCGGCGCGTCCGCGCGGATAACGACAACGGCCGCCACCGCCACCACCAACATCCTCACCACCGTTCCCCCGGCCCAGACGGCGAAAAAACCGTTGACCCGGTTCCTGAATCGGAGGAGGAGCCAGAACGCCAGCATCTGGATCGGGAGGGCCACCAGCCCCGCAACGATCACCCCCTGGCGGTCCGCCTCGCCCAGGATCGGCCAGAGCGCCGCCGTGATGACGGCCATCCCTGCGAGCCCCGTCGCAGCGTAACGAAGTGTCACACTCACCGATCCGAGTCTGTCCTCTTCCGGGGTTCGATCACGATGTGATAGTACATGCTGTAAAACCCGGCTGCGGCCCCCAGAAAAGCGCCGACGACCAGAAAGACCGGCGAGGTTCCCAGCTTCTTATCCAACCATGCTCCGCCACCCAAAAAGAGCAGGACGGAAAGGGCCCAGGCGAGTCCGTAACCCATGTACTCGCCGGAAACCCGTATCAGGTCCCCGGGGGCTCTCTTCCCCCTCTGGTTTCCAGCCACGGGCTCCACTCCGTCCAGCTCCCGGCGGATCGCGTCGCCCTCCCCCAAACCTCCCGCGGGAGAGGACATCGACCGCACCCACCATAGCCTGAACAAGGTAGTGCTCGCACGAAAAAACGCAACCGCTCCGGCCGTCGACGGCTGTTGCCTTGACGCTCCGGAACGGGGGTCTCTATCTTCGCGCCTACCCATGCACGCGCCCACGCCCCGAATGCACGCGCCCACGCCCCGAATGCACGCGCCCACACCCCCGTCGCACACGCCACAGGAAAGAGGTGCATGACCTCCTCAGGAAGCACCGCACCGCCAGAAACCGACGTGGCGCTCCTCGAGGGCGCCCGCCGCGTCGCCGAGGAAATCAGGGAACAGGTGGGGCGCAAGGTGGTGGGACAGGACACCGTAGTGGACGGGCTCCTCACCGCCCTGCTGGCCAACGGGCACGTCCTCCTCGTGGGCGTTCCCGGGCTCGCCAAGACCCTCCTCATCCAGACACTGGCCGAAGCCCTCGACCTGGAGTTCAGCCGGATTCAGTTCACCCCCGACCTCATGCCCACCGACATCACCGGCACCGAGGTCATCGAAGAGGACCGGTCCACGGGGCGTCGCGTCTTCCGGTTCGTGCGGGGACCCATCTTCGCCAACATCATCCTGGCGGACGAGATCAATCGGACCCCGCCCAAGACCCAGGCGGCCCTCCTCCAGGCCATGCAGGAACGTGCCGTCACCGCGGCGGGGGAAACCTTTCCCCTCGCGCAGCCCTTCTTCGTCCTCGCCACCCAGAACCCCATCGAGCAGGAAGGCACCTATCCCCTTCCCGAGGCGCAGCTGGACCGCTTCATGCTGGAGCTGCCCATCGGGTATCCTTCCCGGGAAGAGGAGGAGGAGATCGCGCTGCGCACCACCGGGGACGACGCCGGTGTCGTCTCTTCCGTGGTGTCGGCCGAGGAGCTCATCGAGCTTCAGCGTCTGGTGCGCAGGATCCCAGCCGCGCCGTCGCTGGTGCGCTTCGCCGTGCGCCTGGCCCGGGCCACCCGGCCCGGCCCCGAAGCGGCGTCGGTGACCCGCACCTACGTCTCGTGGGGAGCGGGACCGCGCGCTTCGCAATATCTTGTGTTGGGGGCGAAGGCGCGTGCCGCGGCGCGGGGCGCGCCCATGCCCTCGGAAGACGACGTACGCGCCGTGGCCCCGGCCGTCCTGGCCCACCGCCTGGTTCTCAATTTTCAGGCCGAGGCCGACGGCAGAACGCCCCGGGACGTCATCGATGAACTCCTTCAGGAGTCCGCCGGTTGGAGCTGAGCCGAAGTACCCCAGAGGCCGAACGGCCTCCGAGTAGCCTGCCCTCTTCGAGTCTGCCCACCTCCGCGACGCCTTCCACCGTCGGTGGAGGAGGCGTGGCATGACGTCCTTCCTCCTCTCGGCCGCGTTCCTCCTCCTGGCCCTCTCGGCCGTGGTCACCGCCGCGGCCACCGCCGCCTTCCTCCTGAGTCCGTCCCGACTCCGTACCATGCAGGAGGAAGGCTTCCACGGCGCCGACACCCTGGTCCGCCTCCGCGCCGAGCCGGGACGGGTGCATTCGGGGGTCCGCATCCTCAACTCCATCCTCCACGCCGGCGTCATCGGTCTCTCGGTCATGGCGGTGGTTCCCCTCTGGGGACCTGCGGGCCAGGCCGGCGCGCTGGTGGGGGCTCTCGTCGTCGTGGTCCTCCTCGCCGACATCCTGCCCCGCACCATGGCGGCCCGGCATCCGGTGCGCCTGGCCCTCCTTTCGGCGCCCTTCCTCATGGGGGTCACCCGCTGGGTCCACCTGGTGACGGCGCCCGTGGCCCGCCTGGAGGACGCCCTGGTAGGGAGCGGAGAAGGAGACGTCACCACGGAAGAGCGCACGCTGCGCGAGATTCAGGAGATCGGGGCCAAGGACGGCGTGCTGGGCGAGGAGGAGAATCTTCTGGTGGAACGGGCGTTCCGCCTGGACGAACTCACGGCGTGGGACGCCATGACCCCGCGGGTCGACATCTTCGCATGGCCCGAAGATCGCACGTTGGAGGAGATCATTCCCGAGCTGGATTCGGTTCCCTACAGCCGGGTGCCCGTCTACCGGGGTTCGGTGGACGAGGTGACGGGCATCCTCTACGTCCGGGAAGTCTATCAGGCCTATGTGGAAGGCGCCGGGAATCGGACGCTGGGCTCTCTGGCCCGCGAGCCGTTTTTTGTTCCCGGCTCCCTCTCCCTGGCGCGCCTCCTCCAGGAGTTCCAGAGCAAGCGCATCCACATGGGCATCGTGGCCGACGAGTTCGGGGGCACCGACGGCCTCATCACCCTGGAGGACGTCCTGGAGGAGCTGGTGGGCGAGATCGTGGACGAAACCGACGTGGACGAGGAGGACATGGTCCGCGTTTCCGGCGACGAGATGGTGGCCGACGGCGGCGTGGACATCCGGGAGATCAACAGCGCCTTCCACGTCTCCCTGCCCCTGGTGGAGCACCGTTCTCTCAACGGCTTCATCCTCGAGGAGCTGGGATACGTTCCCCGGCCGGGGGAGATTCTGGACCGGGGCGGGCTGCGCATCGAGATCCTGGAAGCCACCGAAACCCAGGTCCTCAAGGCCCGCCTTACCCGCCAGCCGGAAGCCGCGGACAGCCCCAAGGGAGAGGACTGAGGCGTGGCCCACATCCTGCCCTTTGGAGGCGTCACGCCCCGCATCCACCCCAGCGCCTTCGTAGCGCCCACGGCGGTGGTCATCGGCAACGTCACGGTGGGGCCCCAGGCCAGCATCTGGTTCGGCGCCGTCCTCCGGGGTGACGATCCCGACCACGCCATCGTGGTGGGGGCGCGCTCCAGCGTGCAGGACAACTGCGTGGTCCACGTAGGAGGGTGGGGCCCCACCCTCATCGGTGAAGACGTCACCGTGGGCCATGGCGCCAAATTCGAGAGCTGCTCCATCGGAGACCGCTGCGTGGTGGGCATGAACGCCGTCATCCTGCAGAACGCCGTCATCCAGGAGGAATGCGTGCTCGCGGCGGGAACCGTGGTCCTGGAAGGTACCCACATCCCGGCCCGCAGCGTGGTGGCCGGCGTGCCCGGAACGGTTCGCAAGACCCTCGAGGGCTCCGCCGCCGAGTGGATCGCACGGGGCGGCCGGCACTACGTGGAGCTCTCGCGGCGGTACCGGGAGCTCTACGCCGGGGAGGAGGGCTCCCGGGACGAAGGCGAGTGAAGGAGCGCGACCGCGACGCGGGATTCGGTGACGGGACCCGCGACGGCGACGGACCGACGCCCGCCGGCGCCGCCGGGGCGGGCGGCACATCCGGTGCCCACGACGCCTACGGCCCGACCGCCTCCCGGGAGGAGGCCCCGCGACGAGGAAGGACGGAAGCCGCCGCGGTGTGCGAGCTGTGCGGAGGCCCGGTGCTGGAGCGCCATTGCAAGGTGCTCTGTCTCAACTGCGGCTTTCAGCGGGACTGCTCCGATCCCTGACCGGCGTCCTCTCCCCACCCCTCTTCTCTGGGCGCCATCATGCTTTCGGGCATGCGCACCGCCACCACCCTGCCCCGGGCCGTCACCACCCCCTCGGCCGAGAGTTCCTCGTCCACCACCACCTTACGGTCGCTGATCTCCACCACCCTGCCCCGCACCTCGAGTTCGGGACCCAGGGGGGTGGGCTTGAGGAAGTCCACCTGGAGGGACGCGGTGACGAAGCGGGGAGCTTCACCTTCCCCGATCTCCTTTCCGTCACGGCGGAGAGCCGCGGCCGCCGCCGTGCCCGTCCCGTGACAGTCCAGAAGGGAGGCCACCAGCCCTCCGTACACGGACCCGGGAATGGCGGTGTGGTACGGCTCGGGCGTGAACCGGGACACGGTCTCGTCACCCTCCCAGAAGGTGCGCAGATGATGGCCCCGGGGATTGAGGCGTCCGCACCCGTAGCAGTGGGCCACGTCGTCGGGATAGAAGTCCTGAACGGCCGCCGGGCCTCCGCCGGCGGCGGGGGTCTCCTTCATTTCGTGCCCTCCTCCAGGGAATCGGTGTCCGCAGGTCTCAGAGAGGCATCCCCACCACCCGGGTGAGGTACCAGCGAAGCATGGTCTCGCCCCACACGTAGGTGATGGCGCCCGCTGCGGCCAGGAAGACGCCCAGAGGGATGAGACGCTTGGACATGGCCGCCACCGCCCCGAAGATGAGCAGCGCCAGCACTGACCCGATGAAGACGGTCTCCCCCACGCCCCAGGCGCCCAGGAACGCCCCCACCATCATCATCATCTTGATGTCTCCTCCGCCCATGGCCCGGTCCACGCCGGCATCCTCCAGGCGGCCGGGCATGAGGCGGCGGATGATCCATGTGCCCCCCACGGCCACAAGCCAGAGCGCCACATACCCGGTGACGGCGCCGACGACGGAGGCGACCCAGGTAGGACCACCGGGGAGGAAGGAGAGGGCCACCCCCAGAACCGTTCCTCCGATGGAAAACTGATCGGGGATGATGTAGAAGCGGGCGTCGCTCAGGGCCATCCCGAAGAGGAGCGTGAGGAAGATCCCGCCGCGAAGCGCTTCCCAGCTCAGGCCGTGATAGGCGAAGACGCCCGCCCACAGGAGCCCGGTAGCCAGCTCCACCAGTGGATACTGGATGGAGATCCCCTCGCCGCAGGTACGGCAGCGCCCCCGCAGAAGCAGCCAGCTCACCACGGGGATGTTGTCGTACCCGTGGATGAGGGAGCCGCAGGCGGGACACCGGGAGCGGGGCGAGATCACCGACTCGTCCACGGGCCAGCGCAGGGAGCACACGTTTAGAAAGGAGCCCACGGTCAGGCCAAAGAGCCCCGCGATGGTCGCCACCACCCATGTCTCCTGCAGGATCAACAAGGGACTACTCCCGCGTCACAGTCATAGCGTATAAGAGGATGGAGCCCGCCACGCCGGCGTTGAGGGAATCTAAAGAATTCTCCATGGGGATCCGCACCGTGGCGTCGGCCGCCTCCCGCAGGGCCTCCCGTACGCCGGCCCCCTCGTTCCCCACCACCAGGGCCCACCCCGGCGCCTCCGGCCAAGCGGCGATGTCCGTCCCCTCGCCGGCGGCCACCACCAGAGAGAGCCCGCTCGCCCGGCACCATCCGGGGACCTCCTTCCCCGACGCCGCAGCCACGGGCAGATGAAAGGTGGCGCCTGCCGCCGCCCGTACCGCCTTGGGGCTCCATGGGTCCGCCGTGCCGTCCAGGACCACCACGCCGTCCAGGGCAAAGGCCACGGCGCTGCGGACGAGGGTGCCCACGTTCCCCGGATCCTGCACCCCGTCAAGGATCAGGTAGCGTCCCGGAGAGGGAAGCGCCGTCAGTTCCGGGGCGTGGGGCTCCTCGGCCACCAGAATCACGCCCTGGGGCCGCTCGGTGTGGGCCACTTCGTCCAGCACCGCGTCCTCCACCTCGACCATGTCGCAGTCCGCGCCGCGCAGGCGACTCTCCAGCGCCCTTCCGGCGGGAGATTCCGCGAATCCGGGCGACACCACGGCAAAGCGGGGTTCGGCGCCGGCGTCCAGGGCCTCGGCCACGGCGCGGCGTCCTTCCACCAGCACCCGGCCCTCCCGCTTCCGGGTGCGCCGCCGTCCCAGGCGACCCAGGAGGGCACGCCGCCCACCACTCAGAGGCATGGCGCCCCCTCGGCCGCGGGATGCATTATCCTTCCCGTAACGGGAAGGGTCCCGGCGTCGAGGGGTCCGGGACCGAACGCCGTCACCCTGTGCCGGGAAGGAAGATCACCGTGTCCACACCGTCCCACCCCGTACCTTCTTCTGCGGACCCCGCCACTCGCCCGCAAGCGCCCCCTGTCGCCCTCACCATCGCCGGCAGCGATTCCGGCGGAGGCGCGGGGATCCAGGCCGACCTCAAGACCTTCCATCGGTTCGGGGTCTACGGCGCCTCGGTCATTACCGCGGTGACGGCCCAGAATACCCTGGGCGTCACTGCCGTACACCCCATACCCGTCGCGGTGGTGGCGGCCCAGCTCCAGGCCGTGGCCGACGACCTGCCGCCTGCGGCGGCCAAGTCGGGGATGCTGGCCACGAAGGAGTTGGTGGACACCGTGGCCGACTTCCTCGCCCGGCGGGGGCCGGAGCGCTACGTCCTGGATCCGGTCATGGTCTCCACCAGCGGCCACCGTCTCCTGGACGCCGACGCTGAGGAAGCCGTCGCACGGCGCCTGCTCCCCCTGGCCGCCGTGGTCACCCCCAACCTCCATGAGGCCGCCATCCTCACCGGCTGCCCCGTGGAGTCGGTGGAGGAGATGCGCGCCGCCGCGCGCGCCCTGGTGGCCGCCGGAGCAAGAAGCGCCCTGGTCAAGGGAGGACACCTGGAGGGGGACGCGGTGGACCTCTTCTGGGACGGAGATAAAGAGCACATCTGGCGCCGGCGGCGAGTGGACACCCCCCACACCCACGGCACGGGGTGCACGCTGTCGGCGGCCATCGCCGCCGGGCTGGCGTTGGAGCAGACGCCTCTCGAGGCCGTATCCCGCGCCGTCTCCTTCGTGGCCCGGGCCATCCGCACGGCTCCCGGCCTGGGCGGGGGTCACGGCCCGGTGAATCACTTCGCCCCGGTGGAGTGAGCCTCCCCCAGAGCCGCCAGGACCCCGGAGAGAATCCGGCCCAAACGGATTCCGGCCCTCCGCCCCACCTCCACCACCTCCTCGTGTCCCAGAGGCTCGTGGGTATAGCCCGTGGCCTTGTTGGTCACCATGGAAAACCCCAGGCAGCGCAGCCCCAGGCCCCGCGCCGTGATCACCTCCGGAACGGTGGACATGCCCACCGTATCGGCGCCGAGCCCCCGAAGCATACGCACTTCCGCCGCCGTCTCGTAGCTGGGCCCCGTTACCGCCGCGTACGTCCCCCGCACCAAAGGCTCGCCCGCCTTGAGCGCCACCTCCATGGCCACCCGCTGCAGCTCCCGGTCGTAGGGGGCGCTCATGTCGGGGAAGCGCTCTTCGCCCTCGCGCGCGGGGCCGGCCAGGGGACTGCGAAACATGAGATTGATGTGATCGTCCAGGAGCACCAGGTCCCCCGGCTCCAGGCGGGGATCCGCCCCGCCCGCCGCGTTGGTCACGATGAGAATCTCCACGCCCAGGGCGGCGGCGAGGCGCACCGGCGCCACCACCACCTCCTCTGGGTAGCCTTCATAGACGTGGTACCGCCCCGCCTGGAAGAGGACCGGCTGCCCGTTGAGACGTCCGTAGAGATATCGCCCGGCGTGGCCTACCACGCCGGAGGCGGGAAAGCCGGGGAGCTCGGCGAAGGGAATCGCGACGGGGTCGTCGAGGTCGTCGGCCAGATGTCCCAGCCCCGAACCCAGGATCGCCAGGACCCTGGGACGGTCGGGGATGCGGGCCGCCAGGATCCGGGCGGCGGCGGGGATGTCGGGTGCGCCTGAGGGCGCGCCGTCGCCGGCCTCGTTCGCGTCGGGGGCGGAATCGCCGCCGCCGTCCGCCCCGGGCGCTCCCCCCGCTCTGTGGGGCTCCCTCACCGCGCCGTCTCCCCGCTCCGCCATATCAGAGCACCATACCCGCAACCGTCGCCGTCATGAAGGCGGCCAGGGAGCCACCGATCATGGCTCTCAGTCCCAGGCGGGAGAGGTCGTGCCTGCGTGAGGGAGCGATCCCTCCGATTCCTCCCAACTGGATGGCGATGGACGAGAAGTTGGCAAAACCCGAGAGGGCGTAGGTGACGATGATGACCGAGCGGGGCTCGAGGGAAATGCCGCTCTGCAGGTCCCCGGCCAGTTGGATGTAGGCGAAAAACTCGTTGAGGACCGTCTTGATGCCCATGAGGGACGCCACGGTCGGCGCATCCGCCCACGTCACCCCCATGAGCCATGCCAGGGGGGCCAGGATCCATCCCAGGATGAGCTCCAGCGTCAGTTCCGGGTGCCCGAAGAGGGCGCCGGTCCAGGACAGAAAGCCGTTGCACAGATAGATGAGCGCCACGAAGGCCAGAAGCATGGCCCCCACGTTGAGGGCCAGGGTGAGGCCCTCCGAAGCCCCCCGGGCCGCCGCGTCGATGACGTTCACATCGGGGCGCTCCACGTTGATCTCCAGGGAGGATGCCGTCTCCGGGATCTCCTCTTCGGGGATCATGAGCTTGGCCACCACCAGGGCCGCCGGCGCCGACATGACCGACGCGGCGATGAGATGGCCGGCGATGTCGGGAAAGTAGGTGTAGAGCATTCCCACGTAGGCCGCCATCACCCCTCCCGCCACGGTGGCGAAACCAGCCGTCATCACCGCCATGAGCTCGGAGCGGGTCATCCCTTCCACGAAGGGCTTGATGAGAAGCGGAGCCTCGGTCTGCCCCACGAAGATGTTGCCGGCGGCCGACAGGGTTTCGGCGCCGGACGTCCCCATGGTGCGCTGCATCACCCACGCCACGCCCTTCACCACGAACTGCATGACGCCCAGGTGATAGAGGACGGTCATGAGGGAGGAGAAAAAGATGATGGTGGGCAGCACCGTAAAGGCGAAGTATCCCCCGGTATTGGCTACCTGGCCCGGGATGGGCTGGAAGGGGCCGTTGCCGGGCTCGCCCAGGCCCACGGGGACATTGTTGTCCACCAGGTTCCCGAAGACGAAACGCGCGCCGTCCACCGTATAGCCCAGGAGTGCCACCACCACGTCGTTGAGGGTCTCGAAGATGCCGGCCCCGACGGGGGTCTTGAGAATGAAGACGGCGAAGATGATCTGCAGGGCGATGCCCCACGTCACCACCCGCCACGGCACGCGGCGACGGTTCACGCTCATGCCCCAGGCCAGAAGAGTGAGGGCGAGCATGCCCAGCAGCGACCGCATGCGGGGGAGAAGCGGCGTCCCCAGCGATCCCTTGGGCACCACGATGGTGGCCTCCTGCCGCGGGCCGGACTCGGCGGATGACCGGGTCCCCTGAGGAGCAGATTCCTGGCGAACAGCTTCCTGGGCCGCTTCTTCCTCGACGGGAGCCCCCCGGGCTCCGGCCCAGGCGCCAGCTCCCAGAAGCCCGGCACATGCCATCCACAGGATCCCCAGCACAACTGACGGCCGCCGCATCACTCCTCTCTTTCCCATTCGTTCCCGTCGCTATCGTGGGGCGCAGCAATCCACAAATACAGAACCCGGGCAATATCGGATGTCGAGAGCTTCACCACCAGCCGCGGTGCGGAATCTCCCCCGGATCAAGGACCACGTGGTGCCGCTTGGCGTTGACCAGCGTCCGGTTGGCGAAGAGGAAGATGAGCGCCACACCGGCCAGGAATCCTCCCACGTGGGCCGCATACGCCACGCCGCCCCCGCCGGCGCCGGTCCCGCCCAGCCCCACGACCTGGAGGAGCATCCAGTAGCCCAGCACCACCCACGCCGGGAGGGGAATGATGCGGATGAAAAGGAAGAAGAAGAACAGGGTGTCGACCCGGGCCCGGGGATAGAGGACGATGTAGGCCCCCATGACGGCGCTGATGGCTCCCGAAGCGCCCACCATGGGCACGGTGGAGGCGGGGGCCAGGAGGACGTGGGAGAGGGCGGCCAGCAGGCCGGTGAGGAGGTAGAAAACCAGGAAGCGGACGTGGCCCATGGAATCCTCCACGTTGTTCCCGAAGATCCACAGGAACCACATGTTGCCGATGAGGTGCATCCAGCTCCCGTGAAGGAACATGGAAGAAAAGAGGGCCTGCCAGGTAAGCCCACCCAACCTGCAGTCGAGTCCGTGCGCGGGGATGCCGGGCGCCCGCCCCGTGATCTCGGCGGGGATGGCCCCAAGGGCGCACACCGAGGCCTGCAGCCGTTCGGGGGATACTCCCGCACCCTGAACGTAAACCCAGACCGCCACGCAGGCCGCGATGATGGCCATGGTGAGGATGGGGAAGAGTTCGGTGGGGTTGTCGTCGTGAAGGGGAAACACGGGAATCGGCTCCTCGCATCCGATCGCTCCGGCGTCTGTCCTCCCACCCCCCAGCCCCCCCCAGGTTCCGGACCGGCATCCCCGGGGGGGAGGCCGTCCTGCCATTTTGGCCGAGAACGCCCCGTTTCGCGCCGAAGTGGCGGGACATTCGCTGATTTCGGGCCTCGTCGTCCGGCATAAGGATTGCACGACACGGGGGACGTCAGGCCGATGTGCGCAAGGGCATCGGCCTTCCCCGTGAGGAAACGGAAGAAAAAAGGCGGGGGGCTGCGGTCGGCCCCCACCCCGTGGCACCCCAACAGATCTCAGGAGCGGAAATGAGCAAAGTCATCGGAATCGACCTCGGAACCACGAACTCGGTGGTTGCTGTCATGGAGGGCGGAGAGCCCGTCGTGATCCCCAACTCCGAGGGAGGTCGAACGACTCCGTCGGTCGTGGCCTTCACCAAGGACGGGGAGCGCCTGGTGGGTCAGGTCGCCCGGCGCCAGGCCATCACGAACCCTGAGAATACCATCTTCTCCATCAAGCGGTTCATGGGGCGGAAACATGAGGAGGTGAAGGAAGAGGAGAAGCTGGTCCCCTACAAGGTCACCCACGACGCCCAGGGGCGGGTCCTCATCGAGGTCCCCAACGCGGACAAGACGTTCACGCCCCCGGAGATCTCGGCCATGGTCCTGCAGAAGATGAAGCAGACGGCCGAGGACTACCTGGGGCAGACGGTGACCCAGGCCGTCATCACCGTGCCGGCCTACTTCAATGATGCCCAGCGGCAGGCCACCAAGGACGCCGGCAAGATCGCCGGATTGGAGGTGCTCCGCATCATCAATGAGCCCACCGCCGCAGCTCTGGCCTACGGGCTCGACAAGAAAAGCGAGGAAAAGATCGCCGTCTTCGACCTGGGCGGAGGCACCTACGACATCTCCATCCTGGAGCTGGGCGACGGCGTCTTCGAGGTGAAGTCCACCCACGGCGACACCCACCTGGGCGGAGACGACTTCGACCAGCGGATCATCGACTGGCTGGTGGAGGAGTTCAAGAAGGATCAGGGAATCGACCTGTCCCAGGACGCCATGGCCCTGCAGCGGCTCAAGGAAGCCGCCGAAAAGGCCAAGATGGAGCTCTCCACCACGGCGAGCACCGACATCAACCTGCCCTTCATCACCGCCACCCAGGAGGGCCCCAAGCACCTGAACATGACCCTCACCCGGGCCAAGTTCGAGCAGCTGGTGGGCGACCTCATCCAGCGGGTGATTCCGCCCATGGAGAAGGCCCTCGCCGACGCCGGTCTGAGCAAGTCGGACATCGACGAGGTGATCCTGGTGGGTGGATCCACGCGGATCCCCAAGATCCAGGAGGTGGTGAAGGACTTCTTCGGGAAGGAGCCCCACAAGGGCGTCAACCCCGACGAGGTGGTAGCCATCGGCGCCGCCATCCAGGGGGGAGTCCTTTCGGGAGACGTGAAGGACGTGCTCCTGCTGGACGTCACGCCGCTGTCCCTGGGCATCGAGACCCTGGGCGGCGTCATGACCGTCCTCATCCCCAGGAACACGACCATCCCCACGAAGAAGACGGAGGTGTTCTCCACGGCGGAGGACAACCAGACCACGGTGGAGATCCACGTGCTCCAGGGTGAGCGGAAGATGGCCGCGGACAACAAGACCATCGGCAAGTTCCAGCTCACCGGCATTCCGCCGGCCCCGCGCGGGGTTCCCCAGATCGAGGTCACCTTCGACATCGACGCCAACGGGATCCTCCACGTGTCGGCCAAGGACCGGGCGAGCGGGAAGGAGCAGAAGATCCGCATCGAGGCCTCCAGCGGCTTGTCCGAGGCCGAGATCGACAAGATGGTCAAGGACGCCGAGGCACACGCCAAGGAAGACGAGGAACGGCGTGAGAAGGTGGAGGCCCGCAACCAACTCGACTCCCTGGTCTACCAGGTGGAGAAGGACACGGCCGAGTGGGGCGACAAGGTCTCCGAGCCCACCCGGGAACGCATCAACCAGGCCCTGGAGACGGCCAAGGAAGCCCTCAAGGGCGACGACCTGACCGCCATCAACACGGCGCGGGACGAGCTCATGCAGGCGTTCAGCGCAGCCGGCCAGGAAATGTACCAGGCCGATGCGGCTCAGGCGGAAACCCAGGCCGGGCCCGACATGGGCGCCGAGGCGGAGGCTTCCACGGCCGGAGCAGGTGCCGCGGCCGACGAGGACGTGGTCGAAGCCGACTACGAGATCGTCGACGAGGAGAAGTAACGGGTGCCGGGGGGCGGGCAACCACCCGCCCCCCGGTCCGCGTCAAAGAAGAAGGATGGACGTGGAAGCCGGTCCGAGGGACCGGCTTCCGTCCGTTAGGGTACGACAGCGGTGCGCCCAACTTCCGCGTGCGACGCGGCGGCTTCCGCTGACGAAGAATCGAATTCAAGACAAGGAAGAAGGACGATGAGCATGTACGACCCACTGCGCGGCAAGGCCAAGGTCGTTCTCTATTCGACCGTGGCTTTTCTCTTCGGCCTGGGTCTCGCCAGCGGGCTGGGGTGGACCAGCTCTTCCCATGCCATGCCCGTGGTGGACGAGGCGCCCCAGGTTTCGGAAGCGGCGGTCAAGCCGGCGACGGATCTGAGCGAGGCCTTCGTCAATCTGGCCAAGGAGGTGACGCCGGGCGTCGTGCGTATCGAGGTGAAGCAGCCCGTGCGGACGCGTGCGGCTCACCCGCAGATTCCCGAGCAGTTCCGGCGTTTCTTCGACTTTCCCGAGCCGAATCAGGAGGAGCCGCCGGCACAGGGCCGGCTGGCCGGGGGCAGCGGATTCGTCATCTCGCCCGACGGCTACATCCTCACCAACAACCACGTGGTGGAGGGCGCCGACGAGATTCGGGTCTATCTCACCGACGGCCGCTACTTCCTGGCGGATCTGGTGGGTGCCGACCCCTTCACCGACGTGGCTGTGGTCAAGATCGACGCGGGAGAACCCCTCCATGCCATGAGCTTCGGCGACTCGGATGAGGTTCACGTGGGGGAGTGGGTGCTGGCCATCGGAAACCCGGGGTTCGGAGGTTCCACCTTCGACTACACCGTCACCGCCGGCATCGTCAGCGCCCGCGGGCGTCTTCTGGGCCTCCTCAACCGGGATCTCTACGTGGATCCCCGTTTCGGCCCTGATCAGTCGGGTTTCGCCATTGAGGACTTCATCCAGACCGACGCCGCGATCAACCCGGGCAACTCGGGCGGGCCCCTGGTCAACCTGAAGGGCCAGGTCATCGGCATCAACTCGGCCATCGCGTCGGCCAGTGGATACTACCAGGGGTACGGCTTCGCCGTCCCCATCAATCTGGCGCGGCGCATCATGGAGGATCTCATCGAGTACGGGAGCGTACGCAGGCCGCTCCTGGGCGTGGAGATCACCGGCGTGGCGGCGGAAGACGCCGAGGTGTACGGGCTTCCCAAGGTCGCGGGAGTCCTGGTGCAGAGCGTCCGGGACGACGGCCCCGCCAAGGGCAAGCTGCAGCCTGAAGACGTGATCGTGGCGCTGGACGGCGAGCCGGTAGGCTACACCGGGCAGCTCCAGGCCCGCATCGCTGAGCGCCGCCCGGGCGACGAGGTCACCCTCACCGTGTACCGGAACAAGCGCCCCATGGAGGTCAAGGTCAAACTCGGAGAAGCGCCCATCAGCGAGAAGGCGACGGTCGCCGAGGAACCGACGGCACACGCGGAAGAGCGGCTGGGCATCCGGGTTGAATCCCTGGACGCCGAGCGGGCGCAGGAACTGGGCTACCAGGACGCCAACGGCGTGATCATCACCCAGGTCGCGGCGGCGAGTCCCGCCGCCCGCAGAGGCATGGGCGCCTTCCGCGGCTGGAAGCTTGTGGAGGTCAACGACGCCTCCGTCCGCACCACCAACGATGTGCGGGACGCCCTGGAAAAGGTGTCTCCCGGGGAGATCGTATCCTTCAAGGTGGAAGATCCCGAGGGACGCACCCGCATCGTCAACGTGCGCATGCCCCGCTGAGGGGGACCGGCACGGGAGAATTCCGGGGGGAAGGGCGCGGCGGCGCCCCTCCCCCCCGGTTCTTTTTCGAGGATGGGGCGGATACGTTCGGGTTAATTTCGGGTCCCCCCATTGAATCCCCCTTCCCGGGCGGTTTATCTTTTTTCGTTGCAACACGGCGCGCACCGGTGAAAGCGGCGTCGCGGCGTGGATTCTCCTTCGGGTCCCCCGGGTCCGCGGGTATCGTTGCGAAAGTGGCGGAACTGGTAGACGCGCGAGATTTAGGATCTCGTGGCCCCGTGCCGTGGGGGTTCGAGTCCCCCCTTTCGCATCCCGAACACAATCTAGAACCGAAGCAAGCCATTCCATGACATTAGACGCTTCCCGGCTCCAGATCTCCGTGCAGGAAGAGGAGGCCTGGCGTCGGCGCCTCAGCGTGACCATCCCGGCCTCCCTGGTGCGGGAAGAGGAGCACAAGGCGGCCAGGTCCGTTGCGTCCCGCCTCAAGATGAAGGGCTTTCGCAAGGGACGGGTGCCGGCCAGTGTGGTGGAATCCCGCTTCGGCGCCCAGGTCCGCCAGGAAGCCATCGACCGTCTCATCAACGACGCCTACCGCACGGCGCTCGAAGCGGAGGAGCTCCGTCCCATCAGCGACGGCGAGCTCGAGGAGCTCATCTACGAGCCGGAGGCCGGGTCGGATCTCATCTTCTCCATCGCCTTCGACGTCCAGCCCCTCATCGAGCTCTCCCGCCTGGGCGGATTCGCCGTGGAGCGGCCCCGAGTCGAGATCGGCGACGAGCACGTAGACGAGATGCTGAATCGCCTCCGGGAGCAGAACGGAACCTGGGTCCCGGTGGAAGAGGGCAGGCCCGGCGATCACGACCTGGTCGCCGTCCGCATTCGGCGCCTCGACGGCGAGGAGGGGGACAGCGAGGGAAAGGAATACGAATTCGTCCTGGGACAGGGGGACGCCATCCCCGACATCGAGGAGGCTATCAAGAGCCTCGAGGTCGGGGGAAGCGGGGACTTCACCGCCACCTTCCCCGACGACTTCCCCGCCGAGGAGCGGCGCGGCGAACAGGAGCAGGTCGAGATCACGCTCCTGGGTCGCAAGGTTCTGGAACTTCCCGAGCTGGACGACGAGTTTGCCCGGCAGGTCGGAGACTTTGAAACGCTGGATGAGCTGCGGGCTAAGGTCCGGGAGGACCTGGAGCGGGACGCCGAGCGCCAGGCCGAGTCGGTGGTACGGGGACGTCTTCTCGACTTCCTCATGGAAGCCAACCCCTTCCAGGTGCCCCGTTCCATGGTGGAGCATTACATAGACTCCATCCTGGGAGAACAGAATCTGGAGCCAGAGCGCCTCGAGGAGCTGAAGGAGAGCCTCCGTCCGGAAGCGGAGCGGGCCGTTAAGCGCCTCATGATCATCGAGCGGGTTGCCGAAACCCAGGAGTTGCGGGCCACCTCTGAGGAGGTGGACGCCAAGGTGGAAGGGATCGCCGAAAAGAGCGGCTCAACCGCCGCCAGGGTGTACGCTACATTACAGAAGTCGGGACATCTCGACGCCCTGGAACGGGAGATCACCGAGGACAAGGTCTTCGACTTCCTCAAGGAACAGTCGGAAATCACCGAAGCCCCCGCCGCCTGAAGCGGGGCGAACCACGAAGGGATCCATGCCGATCTATCCGCCGTACGTCATCGAACGAACCAGCCGGGGTGAGCGAAGCTACGACATCTTCAGCCGCCTCCTCATGGACCGGATCATCTTTCTGGGGAGCGCCGTCGACGACAACGTGGCCAACATCATCGTGGCTCAGCTCCTCTTCCTTGAGGCGGAGGACCCGGAGCGGGATATTTTCATGTACATCAACTCCCCGGGCGGCGTCGTGTACGCCGGCCTCGCCATCTACGACACCATGCAGCACCTGCGGGCTCCGGTGAACACCTTCTGCGTAGGGATGGCGGCCTCCATGGGCGCCGTCCTTCTGGCCGCCGGCACGCCGGGCAAGCGCCATGCGCTCCCCAACTCCCGCATCATGATTCACCAGCCTTCGTCGGGAGCCCAGGGAACCGCCGCCGACATCGAGATCGCCGCCAAGGAGATCCTCCACATCCGCGAGAACCTGAACCGGATCCTGGCCACGCACACCGGCCAGCCCGTCTCGCGCATCGAGGAAGACGTGGACCGCGACCGCTTCATGAGCCCCGCGGAAGCGGTGGAATACGGGCTCATCGACAAGGTTCTGGAAGGCCCCGGACCTGAAAGAGAAAAGCCCAAAGACGCCGACGAACCGGCAGAGTAGTCCGCCCCGAGGCGTCGAGGAGAAAGAGTTCCATGACCAGCGACAAGCACCTGAGATGCAGCTTCTGCGGGAAATCCAAGGAGAGCGTGAAGAAGTTCATCTCCGGACCCAACGTGTACATCTGCAATGAGTGCGTGTCGCTGTGCAACGAGATCCTCGCCGAGGAGGAAGAGCGCGAAGCGCAGCAGGTCCAGGTCCCTGCGCCGACCCCCGTCGAGATCAAGGAAGTACTCGATCAGTACGTCATCGGTCAGGAAGAGGCCAAGCGAAGCCTTTCGGTGGCGGTGTACAACCACTACAAGCGTGTAAACCACCAGGGCGTTCTCGACGAGGTGGAGATCGACAAGGCCAACATCCTCCTCATCGGCCCCACGGGCGTAGGAAAGACACTCCTGGCCCAGACGCTGGCGCGCATCCTTCGTGTCCCCTTCACCATCGCCGACGCCACCACCCTCACCGAAGCCGGGTACGTGGGGGAGGACGTGGAGAACATTCTCGTGCGCCTTCTCCAGGCGGCCGACTTCAATGTGGCCGAATGCGAGCGGGGCATCGTCTACATCGACGAGTTGGACAAGGTTGCGCGGAAGTCGGAGAACCCCTCCATCACCCGCGACGTGTCGGGCGAGGGAGTCCAGCAGGCGCTCCTCAAGATCCTGGAGGGCACCGTGGCTTCCGTGCCGCCCCAGGGCGGACGGAAGCACCCGCAGCAGGAGTACATCCAGATCGACACCCGCAACATCCTCTTCATCTGCGGGGGCGCCTTCGACGGGCTCGAGAAGATCATCGAGGGCCGCATCGGACGGCGGCGCATCGGGTTCGGGGGCGACTCCGGGGAGAAGCGGGAGGGCAACGTCCTCCAGCACGTGGAGCCGGAAGATCTGCAGCGCTACGGACTCATCCCCGAGCTGGTGGGGCGCCTTCCCGTGACCGTGCACCTGAACGACCTGGACGAGGAAGCGCTGGTCCGCATCCTCCAGGAGCCCAAGAACGCGCTCATCAAGCAGTACAAGAAGATGTTCGAACTGGAGGGCATCGGGCTCACCTTCGACAAGGACGCCATCCAGGCCATCGCCCGGAAGACGCTGGATCGGGGCACCGGCGCCCGGGGGCTCCGCTCCGTCATCGAGCATCTCATGCGGGACGTCATGTTCGACCTCCCCTCGCGCAAGGACGTTCGCGAGGTGGTGGTGACGCCCGAATCGGTGGAGCGCGACGTCCCGCCCCTCCTGGTCCTCCATCCCGAAGAGCGGAAGCTGGAGGCCTGAGGCGGCCGAGGGTCGGCCTGCCGCGGGAGAGGCACCCCCGGGGATTGTTGCCCAGGCGACAAACCGGGCCAAATCCATCCTGCAGCGCCCCCTCATCTTTTCCACAGCGTCCGGCGGGTCTACTCTTGTTTTTTCGGGTGACGGGGCTGCGAGGCTCCCTGCCCGATCACGCGCCCCACATCTTCGCCCCATGCCGCTCCTCATCCGGACCGAAGACGAGATCGAAGTCCCGGCGCACCTGCCGGTCATCGCCCTGCGGGACCTGGTCTTCTTTCCCTATATGGTTCTCCCCCTCCTCATCGGGCGACCTCGCTCGGTGGCCGCCCTGGAGGAGGCACGCCTCGGGGAAGATGACGGCCTGGTCATCCTGGTGACCCAGCGCGACCCCGCCACCGACGATCCCGACGGCGGCGACGTCTTCCGCGTGGGGGCGCTGGCCCGGGTGGTGCAGGTGTCCGCCCTTCCCGACGGGACGGCCCGGGTGGTTCTCGAGGGCCTGGGTCGGGTGCGCCTGCGGCGCATGACCACCGGCGAGGCCGCCCTGCACGCCTCCTTCGATCTCCTGGTGGAGCGGGAGGCGGAGCCGGCCCCCGCCCGCCTGGGGCTGCGGGAAGCTGCGGGAGAGGTGGTGCGTCTCTATGCCGAATACGCCCGCCTCCACGATCGGATCCCCGACGAACTGCCCTCCATGCTCGATCCGGGAAGCGACGTCGTGCGCCTCGCCCATCTGGTGGCCGGACACCTCCTCCTCCCGCCGGTGGAAAAGCAGGAGCTCCTGGAAGCCATCGACCCAGAGACTCAGCTCCACCTTCTGCGAACGCTGCTCAGACGGGAGGTGGAGATGCTCCGCATCGAGGCGAAGCTGGACCACCAGATCCGCCTCCAGCTCTCGCAGGATGAAGAACCTGATTTCGGACCGGGCCTGCGCGCCGTCCATCGCGAGGGTCCGCCCCCGGATCAGGACGAGTGGGCGGAGGTGGAGGAGGCCGTAAGGGGAGCCGACCTCCCTCCCCACGCCCGGGACCGGGCCGAGCGGGAGCTCTCCCGCCTGCGTCGCCTCAACCCGGTGGCCCCTGAGGCGGCGGTGATCCGCACCTACCTGGACTGGATCACCGCCCTGCCGTGGACGGCGCGCTCACAGGACAACCTGGACGTGGAGCACGCCTCCGTCATTCTCGAATCCCGACATTTCGGCCTGGACGAGGTGAAGGACCGCATCCTCGACCACGTGGCCGTCCTTTCCATGGTGGGCGAGATGCGGGGCCCCATCCTCTGCCTCGTGGGGCCACCTGGTGTTGGCAAGACCTCCCTGGGACGAAGCGTCGCCCAGGCTCTCAGCCGGGAGTTTGTTCGCGTGAGCCTTGGAGGCGTCCGGGACGAGGCGGAGATCCGGGGGCACCGGCGCACCTATGTGGGCGCGCTCCCGGGCAGAATCATCCAGGGAATGCGCAGGAGCGGCACGCGCAACCCCGTCTTCCTCCTGGACGAGGTGGACAAGCTGGCCCGGGATTTCCACGGGGACCCGGGCGCGGCCCTTCTCGAGGTCCTGGACCCGGAGCAGAACCGCACCTTCACGGACCACTACCTGGAGCTGGAGTACGACCTTTCCGACGTTCTCTTCATCGCCACCGCCAACACGCTTCAGGGTGTGCCCGAACCTCTTCGGGACCGCATGGAGATCATCCGCCTTCCGGGGTATCTGGACACGGAGAAGCGCACCATCGCCCAGCGCTTCCTATGGCCTCGCCAGGCCGAGGGACACGGGCTGGATCCGAAGACGGTGACGCTGGAGCCCGAGGCCATCCACGAGATCATCTCCCGCTACACCCGGGAGGCGGGCGTGCGGGAGCTGGACCGTCGTCTCTCCCGCATTGCCCGCAAGGTTGCGCGGGTCATGGCTACGACCGGGGAGGACTCGGTTACGTCGGCGGATGCCGGATCGGGGCCGGTTGCGGCGACGGAGGACGGAGGCCGTGCCGGGACGCCGACGCCCGCCGTGCCGCGACGCATCGGACCGGCCGACCTGCGCCGGCTCCTGGGTCCGCCCACCTATCAGCCACCGGATCGTGACGAAACTTCACGGCGGGTGGGGATCGCCAACGGCCTGGCCTGGACCGCCGCCGGAGGGGAAGTGCTGGACGTGGAGGTGGCCGTGGTGCCGGGGTCGGGAAACCTGCGCCTGACCGGAACCCTGGGCGAGGTCATGAAGGAATCGGCTCAGGCCGCCGTAACCTACGCCCGGTCCCGCGCCGACGTGCTGGGGCTCACGCCCCAGTTCCACGAAAAGCTGGACATGCACATCCACATCCCCGAAGGGGCCACCCCCAAGGACGGTCCGTCGGCGGGGATCACCATTGCTCTGGCCCTCATCTCCGCCCTGACGGGAGCCCCCACGCGCGCCGACGTGGCCCTCACCGGCGAAATCACGCTGCGCGGCCGTGTCCTGGGGGTAGGCGGCGTCAAGGAGAAGGCGGTTGCGGCCCTGCGCAACGGGATTCGCACGGTGGTCCTCCCGGCAGCCAACGCACCGGACCTGGAGCTCCTGCCCCGGGAGGTGTTGGACGGAGTTCACTTCGTCCTGGTGCGGACCATGGACGAAGTCATGGAGCAGGCCCTGGCGCACCTGCCCGGGAGGGGACGCGCACCGGGACCGCACTCCACCGGACTGGATCGCCCCCAGCCTCACGGATGAAGATTCGCACCGTCGAGTACGCCGGAACCATCGCCGCGCCGGAAGGTCCGGCGCCGGGATCCCTTCCCCAGGTGGCCTTTTCCGGGCGTTCCAACGTGGGCAAGTCCTCCCTTATCAACACTCTGCTGCGGCGTACCCGGGCCAAGGTGGCCCGTGTCTCGAGCAGGCCGGGAAAGACGCAGGCGCTCAACTTCTACCGGGTCAACGACGCGTTCTTTCTGGTGGACCTGCCAGGGTACGGATATGCCAAGGTGCCCCAGGGCATGCGGCGAGCCTGGCGGTCGCTCATGGAATGGTATCTGGGCGAGTCAGGTATGGTGCGCGGCGTCGTCCACCTGGTAGACGCGCGCCGCGCGCCCACGGAAGATGACCTCAAGATGGTGAGCTACCTCGCCGACGTGGGCCTACCCACCCTGGTGGTCCTCACCAAGATGGACAAACTCAAGCGGAGCGAGCGAGCCAAGGCCGTGCGCCGCGCCCTGGAGACACTGGACGTGGACGAGGAGCAGCTCCTCCCCTTCTCGGCCAAGACAGGGGAAGGCCGCGAGGAGCTTCTGGAGGCCCTGGAAAGCCTTCTCGCCGACGGGCCGGAGCCGGAGCACGCGTCGTCCGAGGCGAAGGCATGAGTGCCCCCTCCTCCGCCAGCGTCGCGGCGCTGGCCGCCTCCGCGCTTTTTGCCTCCGCGTGCGCCGTGGTGCCCCTGGAAACGCCGGAGGGTGCCGAAGACCTGCCGCCGGCGGGGTACGGAACCCTGCGCCAGGATGAGATCACCGTGGCCATGACGGTGGGGGACCTGCAGATCAAGGTAACCCCCCTGGACGAATCCATCGTGCGGCTGACGGCCCCCGACACCTACCAGCGCCTCCACGGCATTGCCACGGCGAACCGACCCAGGGCACTGGCCGAATCGGGCGCGACCCGGCTCCACCTCTTCCTGGTGAGTTTCTTCTCCGATGCGGAGGGAACCGCATTCCGCCCTGAGGAGATCCACATCGTCTCCCGGGGTGTGCGCCTGCGCCCCGCGGTGATCGTCCCCATCACGCCCGGGTGGGGACAGCGCCGCCTGGAGCAGCGGGAAACGGAGGTGGCCGTCTACGGCTTCCCCGGCCCCGTCGACTTCAATTCCGACCTGACGGTGGCCTATGGCTCGTTGGAATCCAACGCTTGGAACGGGATCCTGCGGCGGATCCTGGCCGAGCGGGCGCGGGTCCGCGCCCGGGCGGGATCATCCCCCCGAGGGGGTCAAGCATCCATCCCGTACTTGGAGATCTTGCGGTAGAGGGTGCGCTCTCCGATTCCGAGAAGCTCGGCGGCCTTCCTCCGATTGCCGCCCACCGTCTCCAGGGCGGCGGCAATGGCGCGACGCTCCATCTCCTCCATGGTCATCCCGGGCTGGAAGACGATCACGCCGTCTCCCTCCGCGCCCGCCCTTTCCTCCAGGGAAGTGAACTCCACGTCCACGGCCGCAGGCCCGACCTCGGCCCTCTTCCCCGGGTCTGCGTCGCCCGCCTCCTCCGAAGTTCCTACCGCCGGGCCCGCGGGCACGGCCCCCTCGGGGTCTGCGGCGACCGCCGCGGCAGGGGCGGCTGGGGGACGGTCAGTGGCGGCGAAGGCTTCGCCCGGGAGGGCGGTGTGGACGGGAATTCCGTGGATGTGGGTCTGCTGGCGGTACGCCTCGAACTCCCGCCGAAGCTCCTCCACGTCCACGCGCAGGTTCACCAGCGTCCGGAAGATGAACTCCAGCTCGGGTCGGAGGTCGCTGCTCCCGTCGGCGGATTTGGCCCGGGGAATCGCCACCGGAAGAACCGTGCCCGCGCGCCCTCCGCGTACCTCCTCGGGGATGTCCTCGGGGCGAATGACCCGACCCGGTGAGAGCACCACCATGGATTCCACCAGGTTTCGGAGTTCCCGCACATTTCCCGGCCATGCATACTCCCGGAGAACCGCCATGGCTTCGGGGCTGATCCCGGCGAAAGACCGCCCGTGCCGCTGGGAAGCTTCCCGCACGAACTCCTCCACCAGGAGGGGGATGTCCTCGCGACGTTCCCGCAGAGGCGGCAGGTGAATACTCAGGATGTTGAGGCGGTAGTAGAGATCCCTGCGAAACTCTCCGATGGCCACGAGCTGACCCAGGTCCTGGTTGGTGGCCGCGATGACGCGAACGTCCACCTTCACGGGCTTCTCCCCGCCCACCCGGTAGAACTCGCGCTGCTCGAGGACGCGCAGGAGCTTGGTCTGGGTGGCCAGGGGCATCTCCCCGATCTCGTCCAGGAAGATGGTGCCGCCGTGGGCCAACTCGAAGAGGCCCCGCCGGGCGTCGATGGCGCCGGTGAACGCTCCCTTCTCATGACCGAAGAGCTCCGACTCCAGCAGGGTTTCGGAAAGGGCGGCCACATTGACGGCGATGAACGGCTTGTTCTTGCGCGGAGAAAGCATGTGGACGCCCCGCGCCACGAGTTCCTTCCCCGTCCCCGATTCCCCGGTGATGAGCACGGTGGAGAGTACCGGAGCGATCTGGACCACACGTTCCAGGACCTCCCGCATGGCTTCGGTCCGGCCCACGATGCCGGTGATGCGCTGCAGGCGGGCCCGCTCGATGATGGTCCTCCCCACCAGGGCGATGTCCTCCGGGGCCGTGTCCGAGGAGAACACCTCCTCGAACCCGGGGCGAATGGCCGGAGGCAGCTTGGCCCTGCCCGCCACGGCGAAGACGGGGATGCGCAGCCGTTCCCTGGCCTGTCGGGCCAGGCTGGAATCCCCTTCCTCGAAGCCGCCCGTAAGCACCAGGAGCACCGCGTCGTCGCGGGTGAGTTCCTCATCGGGCGTGACGAGATCGGTGGCGTACCCGATCTCCTGGAACGCCTCGCGCAGGGATCCGGCCAACTTCAGGTCGTGGGTGGAAATGAGTACCAGATCCCGGCTCATGGCACGGCCTCCCGCCTTCCGCTTCCGGCCTCCGTGCCGTGGAGGGTGTTCCCACCGCGCAGGAGGCGCACGGCGTGCTCCAGGATCGGCTCCACAACCTCCAGGCCGTCGCGCACCGCGCCCGGGCTCCCGGGAAGATTGATGATGAGCGTGGCCCCGCGAATGCCCGCCACCCCGCGAGAGAGGGCGGCAAAGGGGGTTTTCCGGGAGCCCCGCAGACGGACCGCCTCGGCAATGCCGGGAGCCTCCCGCTCCAGCACGCTGCGCGTGGCCTCCGGCGTCACGTCCCGCGGAGTGAAGCCCGTTCCGCCGGTGGTGAGCACGACGTCCACCCTTCCCGCATCGGCCCATGCCAGGAGTCGAGAGGCGATGGAGCCGGTATCGTCGGGGACCAGATCCCGATCCGCGAGCTCATAGCCCTTCTCACGAACCCATGCCTCG
Source organism: Gemmatimonadota bacterium (assembly GCA_046756305.1). Taxonomy (GTDB): domain Bacteria; phylum Gemmatimonadota; class Gemmatimonadetes; order Longimicrobiales; family Gaopeijiaceae; genus JBHHWB01. The sequence continues at coordinate 42,013 of JBHHWB010000006.1, read as the reverse complement.
AGGAGCGCACCGCTGGCGTCCTCCCGCTCACCCCGCGCGCACCCGTCACTCACCGTGAGAACCGCCACCGCAGGAGGGCCAGAGCCGGAGGGGGAAGCAGGCGACATGGACATCCTCTCAGCGGCTCAGCGGCGGATGGAGCCCTGGGTGTAGAAGGGGGGGCGGTGCACCCGTGCGGGCACGGCGCGTCCCCGGATCTCCACGGCCAACTCCGTCCCCGGCCGCGCGGCGTCGGCAGGCACGTACCCCATGGCGATGCCCTCTCCCAGGGAGGGACTCACGATTCCACTGGTCACCACCCCAGCCGGCTTCCCCGCCCGGAGGATGGGATATCCCTGCCGGGGAAAACCGCGCCCCTGGAGCTTGAGACCCACGAGGCGGCGCTTCACGCCCTCCTGCTTCTGACGCGCCAGGGCGTCGCGCCCTACGAACGGACCCTTGTCCAGCTTGGTGATCCATCCGAGCCCCGCCTCCAGAGGGGTGTGCTCCTCGTCGAGTTCGTGCCCGTACAGGGCATACCCCATCTCGAGCCGCAAGGAATCCCGGGCGCCCAGCCCGACCGGGAGGACCCCCGCGTCGCCGCCAACCTCCATCACGGCGTCCCACACCGCAGGCGCATCCTCCGCGCCCAGATAGATCTCGAAGCCGTCCTCGCCCGTGTATCCGGTGCCGGCGATGACAGAAGGTCGGCCCGCCACCTCACCTTCTACGAAGTGGTAGTAGCGTACCTCGTCCACGTCGGGAACGGCGAGGGGGCGAAGGATTTCCCGGGCCGCCGGGCCCTGAAGGGCCAGAAGGGCCGTGGCGTCGGAGCGGTCCTCCACCGAGACGTCGAAGGCCTCGGCGCGGGAGCGAATCCAGGCCAGATCCTTGTCCAGGTTGGAGGCGTTGACCACCAGCAGATAGTGATGGGGGAAACGGTACACCAGAAGGTCGTCGACGACCCCCCCGTTCTCGCGGCACATGGCCGAGTACTGAGCCTGACCCACCTCCAGACGGGAAGCGTCATTCACCGTCACGTGCTGCACCAGCTCCAGCGCCTGAGGTCCCGCCACGTGGAACTCTCCCATGTGAGAGACGTCGAAGAGCCCGGCGGCACGCCGCACCGCCCGGTGCTCCTCGGTGATCCCCGTGGGATACTGGACAGGCATCTCGAAGCCGGCGAAAGGCACCAGCTTCCCTCCCAATGCCACGTGACGGTCGTACAGAGGGGTGCGTTTCAGCGGCCGGTTCATTCGCCCATCAACTCCACGAGAATGGCTTTCTGTGCGTGGAGGCGGTTTTCCGCCTCCTCGAAGACGCGCGACCTGGGTCCGTCGATGACGTCGGACGTCACCTCCTCTCCCCGGTGGGCCGGCAGACAGTGGAGGAAGATGGCGTCGGCGGACGCTTCCTCCATGACGCGCGTGTTCACCTGAAACCCCTGAAAGGCTTGCTCCCGCTGGCTCTGTTCGTCTTCCTGCCCCATGGAAGCCCACACGTCGGTCGTCACCACGTGGGCCCCCTCGGCGGCGGCCAGGGGATCCCGGACCAGGAGTACGTCGGTGGCCTCACGCGCCCGGGCCAGGATGTCTGCGTCGGGCTCATACCCCTCGGGACAGGCGAGGCGGATGGAGAAGCCGAAGGTCGCCGCGGCGTTGAGCCACGAGTTGGCCATGTTGTTGCCGTCTCCGATCCACGCCACCGTCAACCCGTCCAGGTCGGGGCCAAACTCCTCCTGGATCGTCTGCAGGTCCGCCATGACCTGGCACGGATGGAGCAGGTCGGTGAGGCCGTTGACCACGGGGACGGAGGCGTGCCGGGCCAGTTCCTCCACCTCTTCGTGGGCGAAGGTGCGCATCATGATCCCGTCCACGTAACGGGAGAGCACGTTGGCCGTGTCATAGAGGGATTCGCCCCGGCCCATCTGGCTGTCACGATCCGGTAGAAAGAGGGCGTGCCCGCCGAGCTCGGTCATCCCCACTTCGAAGGATACCCGCGTGCGCGTCGAGCTCTTGCGGAAGATCATGGCCAGGCTCTTTCCCAGCAGGAGGGAACCCAGCTCCTGTCCAGCCTTGAAGCGGCGGGCACGGGCGAGGATCTCGAGGAGATCCTCCTTCTCCCAATCGGTGATGGAAAGGAAATCTTTGTGCTTGTCGTTCATGAGTCGCTATGTCGCTGCCGCCACGCTTCGGCGGCAGCCTGTCAAAGGATGTAGCGGGCGAGGTCTTCGTCCTCGGCGATCTTGCGCAGCCGCTCGCGCACGAAGGCGCTGTTCACGAGAATCCTGGTCTCCCGCGATTCGGGCAACTCGTACATGACGTCTTCCAGAAGCGTGGTCATGACGGTTCTCAGCCGGCGAGCGCCGATGTTCTCCATGCGCTCGTTCAACTCGGCGGCGATGCGGGCGATCTCCTCCACGCCGTCCTGGGTGAACTCGATGGAGGCCCCTTCCGTCTCCACGAGCGCCTGATATTGAGAGAGGAGCGCATTGCGGGGCTCCTGGAGAATCTTCACGAAATCCGCTTCGGTCAGGTTGTTCAGCTCCACCCGGATGGGGAAGCGACCCTGCAGCTCGGGGATGAGGTCGGAAGGTTTGGCCACGTGGAAAGCGCCGGCGGCAATGAAGAGGATGTGGTCCGTGCGCACCAGCCCGTACTTCGTCGCCACCGTGGATCCCTCGACAATGGGAAGCATGTCCCGCTGCACACCTTCCCGGCTCACGTCGGGGCCTGCGCCGCCGCGCTGGCCGGCGATCTTGTCGATCTCGTCCAGGAAGACGATTCCCATCTCCTCGGCGCGGAAGAGGGCTTCGTTCACCACGGCGTCCATATCCACCAGCTTGTCCAGTTCGTCCTGGAGAAGGACGCGGCGCGCCTCCGCCACCGAGATCAGGCGACGCTTGGTCTTCTTGGGAAGCATGTCCTGGAGCATCTCGGTGAGGTTGTAGTCCATGCCCTCCATTCCCCCCATGGGGATCATCATGCCCTCGATGGAAGGGGTCTGCTGGAGCTCCACCTCCACCTCCCGATCCTCCAGCGCACCATCCCGGAGAAGCGTGCGCAGTTTTTCCCGCGTCCGCTCCCGCCGGGATTGAACCGTCTCCGGGCCTTCCGCCGGAACGACTCCCTCCGGACCGGCGACGAAAGCGTGAACCGCTTCTCCCTCCTGTGTTTCCTCCTCCCCGCCTGGGGGAAGAGGGGGAAGGAGGAGGTCCAGGAGGCGTTCCTCCACCCGCTCCTCGGCCAGAGCGGCCACCTCGTCCTCCCGCTGGGCTCGAACCAGGTTGACGGCGATGTCCACCAGATCGCGGATCATGGACTCTACGTCCCGGCCCACGTACCCCACTTCGGTGAACTTGGAGGCTTCCACCTTGAGGAACGGTGCCCCGGCAAGGCGCGCGAGGCGGCGGGCGATCTCCGTCTTTCCCACCCCGGTGGGGCCGATGAGAATGAGGTTGTTGGGCGCGATCTCCTGCCTCATCTCCTCCCCCACGCGCTGGCGGCGCCAGCGGTTCCTGAGGACGATGGCCACCGCCTTCTTCGCCTCGTCCTGTCCCACGATGTATCGGTCCAGCTCGGCAACGATCTGGCGGGGGGTAAGCTCATCCAGCCAGCTTTCCTCCCCGGCGGCGGGGGCGTCGGCAGATGCACCGGACGCCCCGTCCGTGGGCGTCCGGGACGGGTCGGCGGGGGGCGCGCTGGAGGCGTCGTCCGAAGGCGGGGCGGAGGCGCCGTTGGCCTGGCCGCCGGGGATATCGTCCCCAGGCGCGTCGGGCCGATCCGATTCGGGCGGGGACGCTTCGGACCCTCGATACGCGGTGGTCATGCGTCGTCCCCTCCCAGCTCCAGGACGAGGATGTCCCGATTGGTGTAGATGCAGATCTCGCCGGCGATCTCCAGCGCGGTGCGAACCACCTCGGCGGCGGGAAGCTCCGTATTCTCCACCAGGGCCTTCGCCGCGGCCCGGGCGTAGCTTCCCCCCGATCCGATGGCCAGAATCTCGTCGTCGGGCTGGATCACGTCTCCCTCCCCGCTCACCAGAAAGAGAGATTCCCGGTCGGCCACCGCCAGCAGTGCGTTGAGGCGGCGCAGGTAACGGTCGGTCCGCCAGTCCTTGGCCAGTTCAACCACCGCCTTGGTGAGGTTGGCCGGGTAGCGCTCCAGCTTCTCTTCCAGCTTCTCGAAGAGGGTAAACGCGTCGGCCACGGCTCCGGCGAAGCCGGCGAGGATGGCGCCGTCCCGGAGGGAGCGGACTTTGCGAGCGCTCCCTTTCACCACCGTATCCCCCAGGGTGACCTGTCCGTCGCCGCCCATGGCCACCCGCCCGTCCCGGCGAACCGCCAGCACCGTGGTGGCCCGCACTTCAGGAAGGCTCATTTTTTCTTCCCTCATGTCTATTTTTTCAGGGATCCGCAGAGGTCATGCCACCGTCATGGCGCCGGCATTCTGCCCGGCTGAGATCCCTCGTCTCATCTGAGGATGGGTACTACCGTCGTGAACCCTTATATTAACCAGAAGCCTGCCGAATTGGCAGTCCTCGCCCTCTTTTTCTCGCAAGCTCATCCCTCGGAGCGCGGGTGAGCCCGGCGGTAGACCCCCAGAAGGCGCTCTTTGGTGGTGTGAGTGTAAATCTGTGTGGTGGAGAGGCTTACGTGCCCCAGAAGCTCCTTCACCGCCATGAGGTCGGCCCCGTTTTCCAGCAGGTGGGTGGCGAAGGAGTGGCGCAGGGCGTGGGCCGTCAGCCCCCGAGCCGCGGCGCTGACTTCAAGGCTGCGCCGTACGCTCTCCTGAATGGACCTCCTGGAGAGGCGCCCGCCCCGGGGGTTCACCAGAAGCGCCGCCTCGTCCACCGGACCTCCCGGACCCGGGGACCGGGCGCGGGCGCGCTTCAATGTCTCGGTCCGCCGGAGCGTATAGCGCCCCAGCGCCGCCAGCGCCGCCTCGGTAACGGGAACGATTCGCTCCTTGCCCCCCTTCCCCAACACCCGCACCAGCCCCTGGCGGGAGTCGATGTCCCCCACGTTCATGCCGTGGAGCTCGGAAAGGCGGAGCCCGCTCCCGTACAGAAGCTCGAGAATGAGGAGGTCCCGCACGTCCTTCAGACGATTGGACGCCGCACGCGCTTCCGCTGCCGAGAAGACGACGCGCATGTCTCCCGATCCCACGTGCCCGGGAAGCCGCCGTTCCATACGGGGGCCCCGGACGGTGGAAGCCGGATTGATCTCGATGTCGCCTTCCTGGTGCAGGAAGCGGAAGAAGGCCCGCAGCGCAGACAGCTTCCGCCCCACGGTCCGCCGTGAAAGGCCCCGGCGGCTGCACGAGCCCATGAAGCTCCTCAAGGTGAGGCGGTCCACCTGGAGCCAGCGCCACGCATCGTGCCCGGAGAACTCGGTCATAAAGGAGGAAAAATCCTCCAGGTCGCGCCGGTAGGCCCGCAACGTGTTCGGGGAGAGCCGCCGCTCCCGCTCCAGGTGGCGAAGGAATGCCTCGACCCTCTCCCGCGGGGCTCGCCCCATCATCCCATGCGGCTCCTACCCTCCCGCCGCAGCCGATGCCGGGACTGCGACCCCCTGCTCCTCCATCCACGCCCGGAAGTCGGCTTGGGCCCGCTCCGCCAGCGCCTCCCGCTTCGCCCGCTTGTCCCGGATGCGCCGGGGAAGCGGATCCACCAGTCCCCAGTTGCTGTTCATGGGCTGGAAGCTGCCGGGTTTCGCTTCGCGCAGATAGCGATATAGCCCCCCGAGCATGGTGGTGGTCGGAGGAAGGACGGGCGCATCCCCGCCCAGGATCCGGGAAAGATTGATCCCCGCCAGGACCCCCGAGGCCGCCGATTCGGTGTAGCCCTCCACCCCGGTGAGCTGGCCGGCGAAGATGAGATCATCACGGCTCTTCAGCGACCCGAAGGGCGTGAGGGTCCCGGGAAAGTTGAGGTAGCTGTTGCGGTGGATGGAGCCCCAGCGCAGAAACTCCGCTTCGGCGAGACCGGGAATCATGCCGAAGACCCGCCGCTGTTCGGGAATACGCAGCCGGGTCTGGAACCCCACCAGATTCCACATCTGGCCGGCGCGGTCCTCCCGGCGCAGCTGCACCACGGCCCAGGGCCGCCCCCCGGTGCGCGGGTCGATGAGGCCGATGGGCTTCATGGGGCCGAAACGGAGCGTATCCACGCCACGGCTCGCCATGACCTCGATGGGAAGGCATCCTTCGAAGAAGGGAACGGTGTCCCAATCGTGGCCCTCGTGCACGTCGGCCCGGATCAGCGTCTCGATGAACGCCTCATACTCGTCCCGGTTCATGGGGCAGTTGAGGTAGTCGGCGTCCTCGCCGAAACGTCCCGCCGCGAAGACGACGTCGTGGTCCAGGCTGTCCCCGTGCACAATGGGGGCGATGGCGTCGAAGAAGGCGAGGCCCCCTTCGCCCAGCGCCTCGGCGATGGCCTCCGACAGGGCGTCGGAAGTAAGGGGCCCGGTGGCGATGACCGCGGGCCCGCGGGGAAGGTCGCTGCACTCCTCGCGCACCACGGAAATCTCCGGAAAGGACTCCACGGCTTCGGTCATGGCTCTGCTGAAGAGGCCGCGGTCCACCGCCAGCGCCGAGCCCGCCGCCACGCGGCTCTTCTCGGCGGACGCCAGGAGCACTGATCCCAGGGCACGCATCTCCCGCTTGAGCTGTCCGTGCGCGTTGGCCGGGTCCTCGCTCTTGAAGGAGTTGGTGCAGACCAGCTCCCCCAGATCTCCCGTCCGGTGGGCTGGCGTTCCCTTCACGGGCCGCATCTCCACCAGGCGCACCGGGTGCCCCCGACGGGCGAGCTGCACCGCCGCCTCCACCCCGGCGAGGCCGCCTCCCACCACAGTCACGGTTTCAGCCATGGAGCGGGCCTCCTCAACCCTTCTTGCGCCGCGCGCCGCCCCGGCTCCGGCCCTTCCTCTTACCCTTCCGTGCCGCAGCCTTGGCCAGGAGCTCGACGGCCTCCTCCATCTCCAGCTCCGACGGGTCCGTACCCTTGGGCACGTTGGCGTTTACGCTCCCGTCGGTCACGTAGGGCCCGTAGCGTCCGGAGAGAACCACCACCGGGTTCCCCGTCTCGGGGTGCTCACCGAGCTCCTTGATGGGAAGACGCTTCCCCGCCGCCTTCGCCTTGATGAGTTCCAGCGCCTCCTCCAGGCCCACCGTCCACATCTCCTCGGGCGTCCGCAGGCTTGCGAAGGTCTTCCCCCTCCGCACGAAGGGCCCGAACCGCCCGAGCCCGGCCACCACCTCTTCTCCCGTCTCGGGATCGGTGCCGAGGGTGCGCGGCAGGGAGAGAAGGCGCACCGCGTAGTCCAGATCCACGTTCTCCGGCTTGACGCCCCGGGGGAGGCTCGTACGCTTGGGCTTCTCGCCCTCCTTCTCCGGCTCCAGTTCCACGTAAGGACCGTAGGGACCGACCTTGAGGCGGACCGTGCGGCCGGCTTCAGGATGAAGTCCCAGCTCCGCGCCTTCGGGAGCCGGCCCGTCCAGGGAGCGGGTGTTCCGGCACTCCGGATAGCCGGAGCACCCCAGGAAGCGACCGTACTTGTTCCACTTCACCAGCATGGGGCGCCCGCACTTTTCGCAGGTTTCCCCCTCGGCCGCCAGGATGTCCATGATGATTTCATCCGAGTCGGCGGCGCCCGCCTCCAGGCGCTCCTTGAAGCGGGGATAAAAGTCCCCCAGCAGCTTACGCCAGTCCACCTCTCCCTCTTCGATGCGGTCCAGAGCGCTTTCCATGCGGCTGGTGAACTCCACATCAAAGATGTCGGGGAAGATGCGCACGAGAAGCTTGTAGACCACCTCGCCCAGATCGGTGGGATGGAAGCGCTTCTGCTCGAGCTCCACGTAGCCCCGGTCCACGATGGTACTCAGGGTCTGGGCGTAGGTGGAAGGTCTGCCGATGCCCCGCTTCTCCATCTCCCGCACCAGGCTCGCCTCCGAATACCGGGGCGGCGGCTGGGTGAAGTGCTGCTTGGGCTCCAGGCCCAGAAGCTCGGCCACATCGCCCACTTCCAGCCGCGGGAGGGGCTCCAGGTCGTCCAGACGCCGGTGCTCGCCCGCCTCCGTGGCTTCAAGGTAGAGGCGGGTGAAGCCCTGGAACTTGACCACCGACCCCGTGGCCCGAAAGTCGTAGGCGCGCCCCGAAGCCCCCCCGAGATCGAAGTCCACGGTGGTGGTGTCGTACACCGCCGGCGCCATCTGGCTGGCCACGAAGCGCAGCCAGATCAGTTGGTAGAGGCGGGCCTGGTCCGTATCCAGGTACTTGGCGGCTTCGCTCGGATGAAGGGTGGGGTCGGTGGGCCGGATGGCTTCGTGCGCCTCCTGGGCCCCCTTCTGCTGCTTGCCCCCCCACAGACGCGGCGAAGACGCCACGTAATCCGTGCCGAACTCGCCAGAAATCCACTCCCGCGCCCGCGCCACCGCCTCGGGGGATACCCGGGTGGAGTCGGTACGCATGTAGGTAATGAGACCCTGCGTCCCCCGTGCGCCCAGGTCGAGACCTTCATAGAGCCGCTGGGCCACCGACATGGTACGCTTGGCCGAAAAGCCGAATCGTTTGGCGGCCTGCTGCTGCAGCGTCGAGGTGGTGAAGGGGGCGGAAGGGTTCTTTCGACGCTCCCGGCGCTTGACCTCGGAAACCCTGAACGGCACGCCGGCCACGTCGGTGAGGACCGCCTGGGCCTCCTCTTCATTGCCCAGCGTAAAGGCCTTTCCGTCGATCTTGTGGAGCTTGGCGTCGAAGGCCTGCTGGTCCTTGAGGAGGTGGGCCGTGACGGACCAGTACTCCTCTTCCTGGAAGGCCCGGATTTCCTCTTCCCGCTCGCAGATGAGGCGCAGCGCCACCGTCTGAACCCGCCCCGCAGAAAGCCCGGGCCGGATGGGCTTCCACAGCATGGGGCTCACCTGGTACCCTACCAGGCGATCGAGAATTCGACGTGCCTGCTGCGCTTCCACCTTGCGCAGGTCGATGGCTCCGGGGTGCTTCAGCGCTTCCTGAACGGCCTTGCGTGTGATCTCGTGGAACTGAACCCTACGGAACCGCTCCCCGTCGTGCTTTCCGTATCCGAGCTGGTCTGCCACATGGTAGGCGATGGCTTCACCCTCCCGGTCCGGGTCGGTGGCCAGAATGATCTCATCGGCATCTTTCGCCTTCTTCTTCAGCTCGGTGAGGATCTTCCCCTTACCGCGGATGGTCACGTACTTGGGCTCGAAGCCGTGCTCCACGTCCACGCCCAGCTCTTTGGTGGGAAGGTCCCGCACATGGCCCACCGAGGCGGCGACTTCATAGTCGTCTCCCAGGTACCGGCCGATGGTGCGGGCCTTGGCGGGCGACTCAACGATGACGAGGTGTTTCGGCATACGAACTCAGACTTTCTCAGCGTTCAGATTCCAGGGCGGGCCGGCCAGAGTGGTCAGCACGTGCTCGGCCACCCGGGCCGCGTCCCCTCCCTCGGTGTCCACGGCGATCCCGGCGAGACGATAGGCGGACTCGCGCTCCGCCAAAAGGGCCCGAGCCGCCTCCAGGGCGTCGGGACGATCCAGGAGGGGACGCTTGCCTGCTTCGCCTCTCACCCGCTCCAGCGCCCCTTCCGGAGTGACGCGGAGCCACACGGTGGCCGTGTCGTCCCCCAGGGACGTCAAGCGCCCGGGAACCGCCCCCCATCCTCCCCCCGTCCCCACCACCACGTCCTCCATTTCCAGCATTTCCGCCGTCACCCGCTCCTCCACCTCACGAAAATGGGCTTCCCCTCTCCGTGCGAAGATCTCGGCCACAGGCATTCCTTCCAGCCGTTCGACCTCCTCGTCGGTGTCCCGCCACGCCCATCCCAGACGGCGGGCCAGCTCACGTCCCACGGAACTCTTTCCCGAGCCCATGAAACCGACCAGGACGATTCGGCGGATCGGGGTCATATCCCTTACCGCCCCCCGAACTCCCGGCGGGTCAGGTACTCGATGTAGCCCTCAAAGTTCCGGCGCACCTCTCCCAGGGAATCGCCCCCGAACTTTTCCAGGAAGGCGTCGGCCAGGACCAGGGCCACCATGGCCTCCCCCACCACCCCCGCCGCCGGCACGGCGCAGACATCGCTCCGCTCCACGGCTGCATCCCCCACCGTGCCGTCCCTCAGGTCCACGCTGGGAAGGGGTTTTCTCAATGTGGAGATGGGCTTCATGGCACCGCGCACCACCAGGGGTTCGCCCGTGGTCACGCCGCCCTCCAGACCGCCGGCCCGGTTCGAGCTCCGCCCCAGGCGCCCCGACCGCTTCTTTTCGGGCGACGGCACGATGGGGTCATGTACGGCGGAGCCGGGACGGTGGGCGCCGGCGAAACCCTCTCCGATCTCAACACCCTTCACAGCGTGAATGGACATGACGGCGCCGGCCAGGCGACCGTCCAGCTTCGTATCCCAGGATACGTAGCTCCCCAACCCGGCGGGCAGGCCCCGGGCCACCACCTCGAAGACACCGCCGAGGGTATCGCCACCCTCCCGGGCCCGGTCGATGAGCTCCCTCATCTCGCGGCTGGCGTCTGCGTCGAGGCACCGCACCGGATCCCGATCCACCACCTCGTTCAGGTGAGGGGGGAGCGTTTCGGGGGGAGAAGCCTCCACCGATCCGATGGAGAGGACGTGGCTCTCCACGGTGATTCCGAATTCGCCGAGGAGCCGCTTGGCCACCGCGCCGCACGCCACCCGCGCCGCCGTCTCCCGGGCGCTGGCCCGCTCCAGGATGTCGCGCACATCCCGGCGGTCGTACTTGAGAACGCCCACCAGGTCGGCGTGGCCCGGGCGGGGAAGGTAGTGGGGCCTCAACGCCTTGGGGTTGCCCCCCTCCGGGGGAGGCTCGGCGCTCATCGCCGTGGTCCAGTTCTCCCAGTCCTTGTTGCGGATGAGCAGGGCCAGGGGCGAACCCAGCGTTTCGCCCAGACGAACGCCGCTCCACACCTCGGCCCGGTCCGACTCGATCTGCATGCGACGCCCCCGCCCGTAGCCCCCCTGCCTGCGTCGCAGCTCGGGATCCACGTCCCGCTCCATGGAAAGGGGAAGACCCGCAGGCACCCCTTCCATGAGCGCCACCAGACCTTTGCCGTGGGATTCGCCCGCCGTATGAAAGAAAAGTCGCTTCATGTTTCTGAGGATGAGATAACGCAAAGGCCCGGCGCGAGCCGGGCCCGGTCGGAGCGTGCGGTCCCCGGACGGATCCAGGCACCGCGGTCGACGTGGCCGTGACACTACTATATAGAGGAAGGATGTTCCGCCACCAACCCCCGGGGCGCCGGAAAGCCTGCGGCGAGCCGGATCAGTTCCGGGAGGGATGATCCCGCAGTATGTCCCCCTTGCGCACGTTGATCACCACCACGCCGCCGGCGGTGGTCGTGGCGTAGAGCTTCAGGACCACGCACCGGTCTTCCGTGCCGCCGGCTCCACCGTCCTCCGGCCAGGGGGAGAGAAAGTCCCCGCCCTGGAAGATCTCCACAGCCTCTCCGATGATCCGCCCCGCCTGGTCCGTGACCGATGTCATCTTGCACTGCAGCGGGTTCCCCGACGGATCCAGATTGTCTTCGGCGAAGGGGAGCGAGGCCCGAATGGGCCCGTTGATCACGTCCCGGATGAAGATGCGGCCCGTGCGCCGGAAGCGGAAGGTGTCGTAGATGTCCACCGTCCCTTCACCCGTACCGATGAAGGCCAGGTGGGTATCGGGGCGATATTCGCCCGTGACGTTGGTGAGGGAACGGGCGTTGGCATGGAGCGGGTGGAGCACCGCACCGGCGCCGGCCCCGGCTTCGAGGGCCACGTTGGGGCTTCCCTGGAGGCGCAGGTCGGTGGTGAAGAACGCCACCTCCTTCTTGCCACGCACCACGCCCAGCGTGCCGTCGTAGTTCAGCCCGATGCCCTCCACAGACTCTCCGGCGTTGGTCATGAGGTCTGTGACCTCGATGACGTTGCTGATGGCATCGGTGGCGGCTTCGTACATGATCACCCGTCCGGGCGGTACCACGCCGCCCTCTCCGAAGACGACCCAACCGCCGTCCCCGGAAGCCGACACGAAGGTGGTGTCGGAGAATCCGATGTTCTCGACACTGAATTTGCCACCCTTCACGACGTAGGCGTCGGACCCTGCCAGCCCTGCGGCGGCGTCGTCCGGGTCCACCCCCGTATTGGAGATCGTGGCGCTCAGGTCCCCCGGGGTGTGGTCCACCAGGGTCACGTCGGAACCGCCGATGACGTTGTCCACGTGGCCCACCGCCCAGAAGTTATCCGACTTGAGGAGCGCCGCGTGCTCGATGAAGATCTTCACCTCAGGCTGGAGATAGCCCGCTTTCACCTCGGCCTTGCGGATGGTGCTGACCTGATCCAGCTCCTCCACCACGCGCGTGGAGTAGAGGACCCGCCCCGTGGAATCGCGGGCGACAAACTGGGGTCGGTCCGAGAATCCGAATCCTTCCACCTGGGGATGGAAGGTCACGTCGTAACTGACGTTGCCGGCGTCGTCCTCCTGCAGCTCCACATCGAAGAGCGCGACGTCGGGTGTGAGCAGCCGGCGCGCCGGATCATCCGCAGCGGGACCCAATCCATCGGCGGGCCCCAGATAGACATTGGAGATGTTGGTTCCGCCGGAGTTCCCCACCTGAAGCGTATCCCCGCACCCGGTGGTGGGGCTGAGGGGCGCACAGATATTCAGGGTCATGCCCCAGGGTTCAGAGCCCACCCCGATGGGATCGAGGAAGACCTCGTCCTGGAGGCGGAACACCTCAACCTGGTTGGCTTCGATGTTGGAGAGGAGGAGGTTGCGGCGCAGGGTGTCCACCACCGCGTCCATGATCTTCCCGCCCGAGGGGAGCAGCACCGTCCGCCCCGCCACCACGGAGCGGGTGATCCGCTCTCCGGTACGGCTGGCGGCCACCGTCTCGCCCGTTGCCAGGGCGCCGCAGGCGAAGGATTCAGGGGTCTCGCCGCCCACGCTGGCGCCGCAGTTGCCGTCGGCGTCGACCATGTAGGTGGTGACCTCGAAGATCAGGGTATCCGGCAGGTTCAGCGAATCCACGTTGAAAGCCGGGAACGCGAAGCTCGTGGACACTGTTCCGGTGCGGGCGGGGCTGAAGGTCCGCTCTCCGCTCCGGATGAGGGTATCGGCCCGCGAGGGAGAGATGGCCAACACCGTATAGCCGGCCGTCTGAACGCCGCTTCCCTGGTTGTCGTCACTCCCCGTCAGGGTGATGATCATGGAGTCCTGCAGTTCCATTCGCTCCGGCGAGGTGGCCGTGTGCGTCAGGTTCGGGGCCAGCGTGTCTCCGGCGCCCGCGGCGAGGACGTTCAGGGTGATGGGGCCGTCCAGCCCGGAGACGTCCAGGTTGTTGCGCGCCACCGCCAGGACCTCGATGGTTCCGGTGATGCCGTCGGGCACCACCACCGCGGTATCCACCAGAACCGAGTCCTCCGGCGGACTGATGGGGAAGATCACCGTCTGCTCAAAGGCGCCGGAGATCTCCAGGCGCACCTGGGCGATGCCCTGGGGATCCTGAGCCCGGATGCGCGCGCCCATGTTCAGGCCCGCCTGCACCGACTGTCCGTCCTCCAGATCCAGGAGTTCTACATCGGGTCCGCCCAGGATGAGCTCCACCGAGTCGGCGGCCAGATTTCCGACACTGTCGGTAGCCTCCACGACGATGATGGCCGTCTCCTTGACCGAATCGGGCGTAGGAATCAGGTACCGTGTGAGCGTGGTATCCTCCACCGTCCCGCTGAGGGTGATGAGCTTTTCCTGAAAGCGCTCCACCACGGTGTCGGTGCCCAGATCCTTGTCACCCCGCAGGGCCACGCCGTACATGCGAACCGTGCTCACGCCCACGTCGTCCGTGACGTGGGCGGACACGAAGACCGAATCTCCAATGGGCTTGGCGGAAAGGGTGTCGCCGCGGGGTGAGTTGATCTCCACCACGGGAGCCTCAGTGTCCTCCCCCCGGCCGGCGATGGGTCCCTCCTGCACGCTGAAGAGGTTCTCACCGTCGCAGGCGGCCACCGCCATGATGCCCAGCATGGCCCCTGCCGTGAGGATCAAGCGAAGTTCGGTCATACGGCGCATGGTTCGCTCCCGATCGACCCGATCAGTTATCGCTCCGCACGATGTGCGGAGTCACAAGGATGATCAGATCACGCCGGACCTGCTGCTCACGGGTGACGCGGAAGAGCCGCCCGATGACGGGAAGGTCCATGAGGAGGGGGATGCCGGAACGGACCTCGGTCCGCTCACTCTGGGTGAGGCCGGCGATGACCACCGTCTCACCGTCAGCCACGAGAACGCGGGTCCGCGCTTCCTGGGTCTGCTTGATGAAGCCGACGTCGGACTGGGCCAGATCTGCCGAGGAACGCTCGGCGCTGAGCTCCAGGAGGATGTTCCCGTTGGCCGTCACGTGCGGTGTGGCTTCGAGGATGATGCCCGTTTCCTCGATGGAGACCTGCGCCGTGGGGAAGACGGTTCCGCCGCCCCCACCGCCGGCGCCTGCGGCTCCGGCGTCAATGGTCCGCACGGGAACGTCGGTTCCCACCTTGATGCGCGCCTGGACGTTGTCCAGTGTCGTCACCTGTGGAATGGCCTGGACGTCACTCAGATTCATGGTGGAGAGGGCGTCAATGAAGGAGATGAGCTGATGCCGTCCCACCACGAGGGAGGTGAGGAGGGAGAGGGTGGGCCCTGCCACTCTCGAGGTCGCGTTCCCCAGCGCCGCCACCGAGTTTCCACCCAGGAGGACTACGGCTTCGCCCTGAGGCACCGTTTCGGTTTCCGGATCGATGACCCCGTCGCCGTTCTGGTCGGTGGCGCCCGAGGAGAGCTGGTTGAGCTGGTTTCCGCGCGAGTCCTTCAACTCGTACGTCACCCCGAGCTCGTCGAGATCGGTGCGGTTGACGAAGATGATCTTGGCCTGAATGGACACCTGAGGCGTGCGCACGTCCAGATCTTGAAGGAGCGTGGCCACCGCGTCCTGCACGCGCTGAATGTCCGACACGATGAGGGTGTTGGTGCCCTGCCCCACCGTGACCGAGCCCCGGTCAGAGAGGAGCGGCTGGATGGAAAGCTGCAGTTCGCTCGCCGTCGCGTAGTTGATGCGGTGGGCCTTGGTGACGATGGGCTCCACCTCTTCGCGCTGATTCAGGTCCTCGATGTTGTCGACCCGGATGATTCCGTATTCGTCCTCCTCGGCCACCAGCCCCTGGGTGGAGAGGATGGTCCGGAGCGCCACGTCCCAGGGCTGATCCTTGATGGTGGCGGTCACCAGGCCCGTCACGTTGGATCCCGGAACGATAGACTTTCCGGAAAAGGCGGCGAAGGCCAGAAGGACGTCGCCGATGGGTGAGTTGTTGAACTGCATGGAGATGCGCCGGGCCGTGCTGCGCTGCTGCTGCTGCCCGGGTCCGGGAAGCCGCTGGGTCAGGATCTCGGGCGCCGCACGCCGCGCACCCGAGGACCAGGGTTCGAAGGGCCCCACCGGATTCTCCAGATCGACGCGCAGCCCCGTCGGAGTCATGGTCACGGCATAGCCCACCTTCTCGTCCAGGAAGAGGACCACCCGTACGATATCGTCGGAATACTGAGTCGTCCGGACCGAGCGGACGCCGCCACGATTGATGTCGGTGTATTCTTCCCGGGGAAGCGCGCTGCGGGCTCCGAGGACGTCCACCACCAGGCGGTACGGCCCCTCCATAGCGAAGTCACGGAACTCTACCTCGCCGTCCACGGCGATGAACACGCGGGTCTGCTCCGCCGCGGGGAGAATGGCCACTTCCGTGACCGGCCCGCCCGCAGGCGGCCCACCTACGGCCAGTAGTGCGCCCGTCCACAATGCGAAGATCGGGGTCATGGGGTGCCTCCAGTGGGGCGGGTCTGCAACTGCATAATCCTCTGCTCCGTGAGTCCGAACTCCTCGACCTCCACCACCACCTCCTGGGGGTGGATCTCGAGGACCCGGGTGTTGCCGACGGACTGTCCCGTCTTCAGGTACCACGCCTTCCCATCCTCACTCACCGTCACCTGCGTTCCATCCTCCGAGACGGAGACGGTGTACGTGCCCAGGATGGCCACGCTTTCCGCCGGATCGTCCGAGTAGATGACGCCCATGAGGCGAAGCTGCTCGAAGCGGGGGCCGCCCTGATCCGCCGCGACCAGCGGCTTGAACGGATTGCGGCGCTGGAAGGTGGGGTACACGAAGGCCTCACGCTCGAAGACCAGCTCGGTCTGCGGCTGCTGCTGGGGCGGGCCGGCTTCCTGCTCCTGGGCGAACACCGCCGCGGGCGTAGCCAGGAGAAGGCCGGCGAGTCCGAGAAGGAAGAGCGCCTCCCGGTTCCGGGAAAAGGACGTCATGGTGTCACTCCTCCCAGACCCGGCTGTGGCGCCGCCGCCCCTTGGTCGGGGAGGACATAGGTCTCGATGCGGAAATTGGCGACGATGGGAGAATCGTATTCCGGGAAGATCTCGGCCTGGTCGAAGAGGCTGATGTCCAGATCCACCGGCGTGATGATCCTGGAAAGGCTCGCCACGTCGGTGAGGAAGCGCCCCACGTCGTGGTACTCGCCCACCACCGTCATCTCGTAGGACGTCTTGTTGTAGAAAGCTCCCGGCTCGGGCGGCTCGGGAATGATGCGATTCAGGTCCACGCGGGCCTGGCGAGAGCGCTGGGAGATGTCGTCGATGAGACCCGCCACCTCTTCGGCGGCCGGGATGAGCTCCTCCAGCGCGGCCACGTGTCGCTCGTAGAGCGCCATCCGCTCTTCCAGGTCCCCTCCACCTCGGGCGGCGAGGACCTGGGCCCTGCGGTTCTGGCTTTCCAGGGTCTCGAGACGGGCCTGCATGGCCGTCACCTCTTCCCTTTTTCCCTTGTACCAGAAGGAGTGAAAGGGATAGATAGCCAGAAGTAGGGCAATGCCAACGAACACGGTATTGCGCTGCTTGGGATCGTCGGGAATCAGCTTGGCCATGGCTCAGTTCCCCGCGCTGTCGGGCACGGCCATCTGGTCCGCTACACCCGTTTCAAAGAGGGGCACCGTCTCGAGCTCGTCCAGTGGCGGCGGGTCATAGCTCACCGTCAGGTCGAACAGGTACACGATGTCCTGTTGATCCGCGCCGGACTGAGCCTGCTCGGACCGCTCCAGTACGACGCCGCGCAGGAAGCGCGAGGCCTCGAGCCGGCGCATGAAGTTGGTGATGGCGAAGGTGCTCCCGGCTTGGCCGGAAATGCGGACCTGCAAAGGTTCGGCCTGCACCTGGATGAGCTCGGTGAGCCAGGTGTAGTCGGGAAGCGCCCGGGCCACCTCGTCCATGATGTGGGGCCAGATGTATCGGCCGGCATCGATCTCCTGGATGATGGCCACGCGCTGCGCGATAGAATCCCGGCGTGCCGTGAGCTGGTTGGTGCGTTCGATGAGATCGTGGAAGCGGACCGAATCCTGGAGGGCAGCATCCAGAGCGACCTGCACTTCCTCCCGATCGGAGCGCACACCCAGGAAGAGCCAGACAATCACGGTAACGGAGACAATCCCGGCGCCGATGGCTCCGAGAAGATAGGGATCCCCAGGTAAGCCCCCTCCCCCACCCTTCAGTTTGGGAAGGGAGAAGGAGAAGCCGCGCCCCTTGGAGGACCGTTTCTTTCCGCCTGGTAGGAGATTGACTTCAATCAAGGCTCTCGTCCCATCCTTGGCGCATCATTGCCGCAACGCCAACCCAAGGGGAAGAAGCAGCATGGGCGCCGCTTCGTCGATGGAAAAGTCCGCTGCCGCTTCGGCACTCACCGGAACCCGTTCGAAGGGGTTCACCAGGGAGGTCTCCACGTTCATGCGCCTTCCCAGGGCCTCCACCATGCCGGGAATGCGTGCCCCGCCTCCGCTCAGATAGACCCGACCCAGGGTCTCTCCGTCCTCACGCGTCATGAGAAATGCGCTGGCGCGCTCGATTCCCACCGCCACCTCATCGGCGGAAGCATCCACGAACCGCTCCAGATCCTCCACCGTGTCCCGGGCCTGGACCACGTCCTCCGCCTGCTCCGCCGTGAGCCCCCGCTCCCGCTGCAGATCCTCGCGTAGGCGCCGGGAACCGAAGGGGATGTCGCGGGTCAGGATGGGGATTCCATCCTCCAGGATGTTCACGTTGGTGGTCTCGTGCCCCACGTTGACCAGGGCGATGATCCCTTCCAGGGCATCGGGATAGTTGAACTCGAAGCCGTTATGCAGCGCGAAGGCGTCCACGTCGATGATGACGGGGTTCACCCCCGCGTCCTGGAGAAGCCCCACCTTGTTGTCCACCAGTTCCCGCTTGGCGGCGACGAGGAGAACCTCCATCTGGAGGCCTTCCTCGTGGGGATTCAGGATCTGGAAGTCCAGCTCCACGCTCTTGATGTCGAAGGGAACGTGCTGCTCCGCCTCCCACCGAATCACCTCACGGGCGTCCGACTCCTTCATGCGGTCCATCTCGATCTTCTTGATGATGACGTCGTGACCGCCCACCGCCGTGACCACGTCGGCTCCTTTCATGTCCAGTTCCTGGAAGAGGCCCTGAACCGTGTCGGAGACGAGACCGTAGTCCATGATCTCCCCCTCCACGATGGCGTCGGGAAGGAGAGGACGCATGGCAACGCGGACCACCTCCGGCTGGTCACCGGAATGGTCCATCTCCACCACCTTTACGAAGCCGGAACCGATGTCCAGTCCGATGGAGGTTCGCTTGCGTCCAAAGAGGCCCATGCGCGCGCTCGCCGGGTGAGTGTGGGAACAAATTTTCCCAGGAATGTTGGGTCCAGCTTACTACTGAAAGCCAAGCTTTGTCAAGAACAAAGTGGCGAAAGGGATATCAAAAGTTTTGGTAAACATTTGACGCTGAATCTGCGCACGCAAGAGCCGGCAGCGCAAGAGGCGGGCGCTGCCGGCTCTGCTCGAAGGAGTCAGTTGACGATGTTGCTCAGGTCCACCCAACTCCGCATGGCAAGGGGCCGCACCTTGGTGAGAGACGAGTTGTTAAGGAGAGCACGCTCTACGGAACAGGTCGAATACGTGATCACCGCGTTCCCGAGGACCGTGTTGGTCGCAATGTTGGCGTTGGCGGCAACGACGCCGCCCCAAAAGTGCCCACCGGAGCCCATCGTGGTGAGGGTGCCCTTAACGAAGACGGGACCGTAGAATTCAAAGCCCCCGGTGACCTTTAGATCACCCTCCACCAACAAAATGCCCTGCCCTATCCCGGAGTTCAGCATGAATGTGCCAGTCCCATTGAGATAGATGATGGGAAAATAGTCAAAGCAGGGGGAAGCCGGGTCCGTGGGGTCGCCCCAGTTGTTCTGGACCCCGGTGTCACACACGCCGCCCGACTCCACTGCACCGATCGTCCCCGGGCTCGTCGTGTAAATCTTGTCGGCCAGATCGACCATGTCATCCCAGGTCATGTCGCCGAAGGTCATCAACGATTCAACCGAGATGGCCGTGTCCTGGGCATATTTGGGGTCCCCGGTCATATTCCCTTCGATCTTTTTCCGGTTTCCGTTCCACTGGATGTTCATTGTATCATCGATGAGAATGCCCGGTTTGTTGGTCATGGACGCCGAATCGCAGATACTCGTCCAGTCCGCCAAACCGCCGCTGGAACCATCAGGGATTTCATCGATTCCATGGACTTCGGAGCTTCCTCCGTACTTCAAGCCACCCTGGGTGGTCAGCGCCGCAGGCGGGCTGATATCGGCTGTGTTCATACGGGTCACCATGCCCACACTTCGCTTGGCCCCCGACCACAGCGCGCCCCCCTTCGTCACCGTTCCCTCTGCGTTGAGGAAGAAAAGGCGCGAGTTGAGCTTGGTAACATTGACGGACCAGGTGCCCTGAGCCACGGTGTCCACAAAGGTCGTATCACCCCACGTGGGCAGCGCCGCCATGGCCTTGGCCTCGTTGATGAGAACGTCATTGGCCCCCACCTGGGCAATGTTCACCGCCAGGGCGGCATTACTGCTGGCCACACCGATGCGAAGCTCCTGCTGGGCCATGTAGAAGCCCGCCGTCACCAGAACCCCTACGATCACCAGCGCCCCGATGGCGGCTGGGAGGGCGAATCCTCTTTCTGTATCCTTCATCGTGATGCTCCTTCGGCGGCTCTGCGGCGCCCGTCGAGGAATGTTCAGTTTCGCGTGTAGATCCGCGTCGTTATCGAATCGGCTACCATCTCTCCCAGGGAGCTGAGGACCCCCGACGAGGTGCGAATCGTGACGAGGACCTGCCGCACGTCGGTGGGGGTAGTCGTGACGTTTCCGTTGCCGTCCAGGTAGGTCACCGACACCCCGTTGGAAGCCAGGGGGCCCACCAGAGGGGCCTCCGTCCCCGACGCGTCCCGGCGGCCGAGGTAGGTGTCTCCGTTGTACGTAACCAGGCCGTAGGTAAAGCGGGTGAAGCTCCGGATGGGAGCGCCCGTACGCACTGAATCCGCGGTAAAGGTGGCGCTCTGCCCCGAGAAGGTGAGTTCCTGGGCCGTGGTGCCGCCGCACGAGGCGGTGGTATCCACCGCCGTCACCTTCGCCGCGATCCATGTGTCGTCGGAGCTGACGGCCTGATCATTGTCGGCGAAGACGAAGACCGAATCGTCCGCTTCGAACCAGTCCCCCACCTTGAACGCCTTCAGCTTGGGGGGCGCGCTCAGATTCACCTCGCACACGATGGCGAACTTGCGCATGGCGCGAATGGTAAGGCTGTCTCCCCCCATGGCCAGGATATCCCCCCCCTGGGCACTGATCTCGCGCAGCTCGTTGGTAAGGATGTCCATGGCGGCCCGCGTGGTCTGCTGGCCCTGGATCTTGGCGTTCCCGGCGGTATAGGTGCGCTGGTTGGTGATGAGGACCTGAAGCGCCGCAGCCACCACGAGCGTCCCCAGCACCGCGACCACGATGAGCTCGACCAGGGTAAATCCTCTGCGATCGGTGTTCATGGCTTGATTACCCTGTAGTTGAAGGTATCGGCCACGTTGGGAACCATGACGGGAAAGGGATTCGCCCCGGAGGACGACAGGCCCGGCCCGTAGGTGATGATCGCCACCAGCTTGGACTGGGAGGTCTCATTCACGGAGGTCCAGCGCACCCGAAACACTCCCACCGAATCCGTGCCGGCACTCACACTGTCGAAGTCCATGGCCTGGAGACGGTCGATGGTGCTCTGCAGCGCCGCTGCGCGCTCCGTCATGAGATCGGCCAGCGTCACCTGGCGAACGATGTAGGCCGTGGTTCCCGCCAGGCCCAGGACGCCCGCCGCCAGGATCACAATGGCGATGATGACCTCCACCATGGAGAACCCGCCGCGTCGCGGAGTCGTCGGTACTTCTAACTGCTGCTGGTGCATGACCGCCTCAGTAGACCAGTTGGCCCAGCGGGAGAATGACTACCGAAGCGGAGTCGGCGCCCTGCCAGAACTCGAGTCGAACGGGAGACGCGAAATTGTTGCAGTCGGTGTCGGCGTATCCCCGGGAGTTCATGCACACGATGATATTGCCGGTGGCTTTGAGATCCACGTTGAACTCATTGTCGAAGTGGATGTTTTCCAGCGTCTGGCCAGCCTGGGATACCAGCGTCACGCTGTCCCCGACGACGTCCACTAAAACCCCCACGGGATCGCCCGTCTCGATGGCCTGGGCCCGGGCTCGCGCCTGAAGCGAGACAAAGGTGTTGCGAGCGCCGCGGACCGCAAGGCGGCCCTGGACATTCCCGAAAGAGGACAGCGCGATGCTCGTCAGGATGCTCCCGATGAGCAAAGCGATGACCAGTTCGACGATGGTGAATCCTCGGCGCTCAGCGCTCATGTGGACTCCGTTGGGAATACGGCGCACTGCTGCCGTGCCATAACTGGACCAAGATCCGTGCCACGCTCAAGCCCAATATTTGTGCCACCGATCATGCCCGTAAAGGATGCCGTTCTGCAAAGATTGCCGGAACGGGCAACACTTTCCGCAAAAACGGGTTGCCCGGGCAATTCGGATAAGGGTACCCTATGTGCCGGGGCACCGCGAGGGCCGCCGCTCTGGGCCCCGGGCTCGGAGCCGGGATGCGGCCAACGGCGCTCAGGGACCGACGAGCCGTCCTCCGGGCACGGTGACCGGCCTCCGCCACGACGGCACGGCCGCCAGGACCGCCGCCACGGCGCAGTCGGATCGGGCCACCGTTCCCCCCGACTCCACCACCGTCCCCCCGCCGGTACGGACGAGACCGTACAGGGCCGCATGGGAGGTCACGAGAAGCGTTCCCTCAACGAATGCCAATCCGTAAAAACCGACCCCGGGCCCGAGCGTCAGATCCCCCCGCACGACCAGCACGCCCTGGCCGCTTCCGCCCCGGAGGGTGAGATCCCCGTCGCGTACATGGACGGCCATCCGCCCGTGACATGACCCTCGGGGATTTTCCGGATCTCCCCACCCACCGGGATCTCCGGGCGCGCAGTCGGCGTCCTCAGGCGGCGTGACCAGAGTCTCGACCGCACCGGAAACCGGAAGGGCATTCGTTAGCATGGCCCCCTCGTCCAGGAGCCCGAGGGAGACAAGGGGCTCGCCGGCGGGAAGCGTCGCCGTGGAAGGGAGAGAGGGCGAAGCCAACGAGTCCAGGGCGGCGCGGAAGGGACGGCACAGGGGGTCGCTCCGCCAGGGGTCCCGGGCGGCGAGACCTTCCACCTTCCCCCTGATTTCCCAACGGGCCCCCGGCGCCGAAACGACCACAGCGGGCGCGGCGGCGGCTCTCATGACCGGGTCCATGACCCACACGAGGCGCCACCGGACGGCCCGGACCCCTCCGCCCCGCCGCGTCAAGCCCACGGAACGCAGGAGCCACCGTTCGCTGTCGAGACGCCGCCGCTCCACCACGTACGTTCCCGTTCGGGCGCGACCCGCGGCGCCCGAGGCCCAGCGCCCCGCAGGCAGCGAGTCCGGAAGGGGATTCACCGACACCCTTTCCCGGTCGAGGCCGCGCGAAGCCAGCGCCTGGGCCTGGAGGAGGGCCGCCCCCGTGCGCGCAGAGGCCTCCTGCAACCGGGCGAGCGTCAGCGCCCCGTGGGCGAGGAGGGTGGCGACGATGAGCACCAGAACGGCAGCCACCACCGCCACGCCGTCGCGTTCGCTGGTCACCGCTCCGGACCGCCCAACGGGACCCTCCACACTTGGGAATCCGCACCGCCCTCCCTCACCAGAACGGCCTCATGGCTTCCGTCGGGAAGGAGGAAGAATCCGGAGGGAGGCACGGCCAGGACCTCGGGTGTCACCGGCTGGCGCCCGCTCCGTCCACGGCGGTAGCGCAGCGCGCCGCGGAAGAGGTGGTAGGCCCCACGTTCGAAGAATCGTGCCACCACCCCGTCTTTCGGTGGAGGCTCGGATAACGTCCACGACTCCATCCATCCGGGGTCCGCTCCCTCTCCGGGGCCCCCACCCGGCGTGTCCCCCTCGCCGGCGTTCGGCCCGGATGTCGGCCCGGCGCCGCATGCGCCGCCGACTCTCCGACGTGATTCCAGCCGTACAGCCCGGGGAGCCCTCCCTCCCACCAGGAGAACGGAGTCCTTGCGCGGATCGGGCCGGCGGATCCCGTGCACCTCCACCAGGAGGCGCGATCCGACGACGCTCCCGGGGCAGATCCACGCCCATCCCCGGTAGATCCTGAGGGCCACCGAGTCGGGACCCCAGATCCACGCTCCCGCCTCTTCGCGGGCGTTGCCCGTCTCCGCGCGGAGGAGATGGGAGGCGGTGCGCAGGGTGGAAAGGACGTCCGCGTCGTCCGCCATACCCTTCACCCCGCGTTCCAGGCCGAGCATGGCGCCGACCACCACCGACAGAAGGAGGATCCCCAGGAGGAGCGCCACCAGAAGCTCCACCACCGACAGGCCAACCCGCGCCTTCGCTTCCCGCCTGGGCACCTCGCCACACAAGGGGTGCAGCGACCTCCTCCTCACGGTGTTTCCCCCGCAAGGGTTCCGACCACCACCAGCAGGGTGTCCGCCGCCGGGTCGGTGATCCACAGGACAACATCCCGTCCCGGTCCCACGTTCCACCCCGCGCGACCCCCTCGAAGCGGCGCTAACTGCAGCGAGGCTGCGCCCCTCCCGGCTGCGGGCGTGCGCTCCAGAGAATCCAAAAGGAGGACGGCCTGCGCCGTCGCGGCCTCCATCCTCCACGCCTGCGCAAGCGTTCGGTGGGCCAGAATCAGGGTTCCCACGGCCCCGAGGATCCCCACTTCCAGAATGACCACGGCCACCACGATCTCGACGAGGGTAAAGCCCTTCATTCCCGCCGCACCCGCCCGAAGCCGGAAACCACCAGGCGCGCCACCGCGTCGTTCCTCCGCAGGATGATGCGACGGCTCGCAACGCGGCCGATCCCCAATGCGTCAAACCGGATGCGGATGGTTTCCCCCGGGGGGACCGAGTCCACGACCACGCCCCACTCCCGCGCCAGGCTCACCCGCCTCAGCTCTACTCCACCCGCAGTGAGAGAAACCACCCACGGCGGACCGGAAAGCTCCACCTGCGCGCCGCTCAGTATCCTTGCCCGCACACGGGCCTCCGCCAGGACGGCGGTGACAGCCTCCCGGGCGCCGCGGACTGCGGCGCGGTCCACCGCGCTCCCGGTGAGGGGAACCAGAAGGGCGGTGGCCACCGTCATAAGGAGGAGGACCGCGGCGAGCTCGAAGAGGGTGTAGCCGGTGCGCATGGGCGAAGATCGCCCGCGCCTCCGGGCGGCCCCATGCCGGGATGGGCCTTATTCGAGCCCGTACTCCTGGATCTTGTAGCGCAGGGCGCGGGGGGAGAGCTCCAGGAGTTCGGCGGCCTGGGTCCTGTTCCCGCCCGTTCGGTCGAGAGCGCGCTGAATGAGGTGCTTTTCGAGACGGGCGCCATGCCGCTTCACCGAGAGGTCGTCCCCCTCCACCGAGATGCCCGGCGTATCGGGAGTCGGTCGCCGGACGTTTTCCGGGAGGTCCTCGAGACGAATGCGCGGCCCCTCCGAAAGCACCATGGCCCGCTCGAGGACATTTTCCAGCTCCCGAATGTTTCCGGGCCACGGGTAGGCGAGAAGTACCTCCATGGCGTCGGGCTCGATGCCCTCCACGGCAATGCCCATGCGGCGGGCGTGGCGCTCCAGGAGATGGTGGGCCAGCTCGGGAATCTCCTCCCTGCGACTGCTGAGGGACGGGAGATGGATGGGGATCACCGCCAGACGATAGTAAAGATCCTTGCGGAAGGCCCCCTCCTCCACCGCCTCTTCCAGGTCCATGTTGGTGGCCGCGATCACGCGCACGTCCATCTTCTTCGTTTCCGTGGATCCGAGGCGGCGGACTTCCCCCTCCTGCAGGACGCGCAGGAGCTTCACCTGAAGGGAGGCCGGAAGCTCTCCCACTTCATCCAGAAAGATGGTCCCCCCATGCGCGGCCTCGAACAAGCCCTCCTTGTCGCGATCCGCGCCGGTGAAGGCTCCCCGCACGTAGCCGAAAAACTCCGACTCGAGAAGCTGTTCGGGAATGCCGCCGCAGTTTACAGGCACAAAGGGGGCTTCGGCTCGGGGACTCTGCTGGTGGACGAGGCGCGCGATGAGTTCCTTCCCCGTGCCACTGGCTCCGCTGATGAGGACCGGCGAGTCGTGGGGGGCGGCCTTGGCCACCACGTGCAGCGCGCGGCGCATGGCGGGAGAGGACGCCACGATCTCTCCGAAGCGCCGGTCCTCCCGCACCTCGTACCGCAGCCGCCCCACCTCGCGGCGGAGCCGCTCCCGCTCCTCGGCCTTTCGCACCGTCAGGAGGACCTCGTCCGCCCCGAAGGGCTTGGGGAGGTAGTCGTACGCACCCGCCTTCAAGGTCTCCACGGCCAGGTCCATACTTCCGTAGGCCGTCATGACCAGGACCAGCGCCTCCCCACCACTCTCCCGGTAGCGGCGCAGAAATTCCAGCCCGTCCATGCGGGGCATACGAACATCGCACAGAATAAGGTCCGGCTTCTGTTCCTCCGCAGTGGCGAGACCTTCCCGGCCGTCCTCGGCCTGGATCACGTCGTATCCGGCGTCGGAAAGGATCAGGTTCAGCGACTTTCGCAGTCCGGCGTCGTCGTCCACGATGAGGATTTTCACTGGCTGTCTCCCCCGTTTTCCTCGGGATACCCCGGCAGCCGGATGAGGAATGAAGCTCCGCCTTCGGCCGCGGTTCCCACCTCGATCTGTCCTCCCATACCCTCGATGAGACGCGCGCAGATGGAAAGTCCCAGCCCCGTACCCTTCCCCGGGTCCTTGGTGGTGAAGAAGGGATCGAAGATGTTCTCCCGGCTCTCCTCCGGGATCCCGGGCCCGTTGTCGGCGACCTCGATGACCACGACCTGGCGGGCGGTGAAGAGGGGATCCACGCCGGCGCCGCCCTCGTCCCGGGATACCCTTCTGCGGTGCATGTAGTTGATGCCCGGCGGATCGCTCTCGCGGCGCGCCGGGAGCCGGGCCACCCCTCCCTCTTCCACGGAGATGACGACGCGGATGCAGGGTTCGGGAACCCCCTCCAGAGCGTCCAGCGCATTGAGGAGAAGATTCACCATCACCTGTTCCAGCCGGTGGGGTTCCATGACCACGCGAGGGACGTCGGCGGGGATAGCCCACGCGTGGTCGACGCCGTCCAGGCGGCCCTGGTGCTCCAGGAGCTCCCGCACGCGTTCCAACACCTCGCCGGGGGGGGCGGGCCGGGCCTCTTCTTCCCGGGGGCGGGCGTAGTCCAGGAGCCCGCGAACGATCCTGTCGATGCGCCGTGTCTCCTCTCGTATGGAATCCAGGATGGCCGTTTCCCCTCCGTTGCGCTCGGCTCGGGTCCGCGCCACGTCCACGAAGGCCATGATGGCGCCCAGGGGATTGCCCACCTCATGGGCGATCCCCGCGGCCAGCGTGCCCACGGAAGCAAGCCGGGCGGCATGAATCACCTGATCCCGGGCCTCCACCAGCTCCCGGTTGGTGCGGTCGAGGGAGGCGACGTTCTCCGCCAGACGCTCCTGATCGGCGATGAGGCGGTCGGCCATGGCGTTGACACTCTCTCGTACCGCCTCCAACTCCTCGGCGTCGGATGGACCGACTCGGTGCCGGTAGTCCCCCTCGGCGATTCGCCGGGCGTCCTCGGCAAGTCGCTCCATGGGACGAACCAAGACCCGCCGCAGGAAGAAGCCACCGAAAGCGAAAAGAACCAGGAGGTCCGCCAGCACCAGGGCGAAGACGTAAAGCACCGCCTCCCCGGGGGAACGAAGAGTGGGCCAGAGGACGGCCAGGCCCGCCGCCGCCACGAACACGGCGCCGGCGAAAAGGACGCCGAACGCGATGAGCAGCTCTCTTCTGAGTTTCCGGGGTGCAGGCATGGCTTGGGCGTTGGGAGACCTGGAAACGCTCCGCCCAAGGTGGGACACGCCGGGGGGGTGCGTCCAGTGCCCGACACCCTTCGCGGGAAGGGGACGGGTCAGTTAGTGCACTGGACCGTGCTGAGAATCGTCGCCGGGGAAACGACTGCCGCGCCTCCGTGGTAGATGGCGCACACCGCGCCCGCCAGCGCCGAGTGGGTCGCCGACGCAGACCATCCGGTGTTGGTTCCCGACACGATGGTGATGTTGACACCCTCGGTGTTGTCGAATCCCAGGGCCGTCATGTTGGTGGAGTAGGTGTAGTTGTCGTTGTAGTAGACGTCCTGGATGTTGGCCAGGTTGCGGAGGTCGGCCCGCATGGCCGCCAGGTAGGCCCGCTCTCTCACCGACTGAAACTTGGGGATGGCGATGGAGGCCAGGATGCCGATGATGACCACGACGATGAGAAGTTCGATGAGCGTGAAACCGTCAGTCTGTCGGGTCCTCACGGCTGTCTCTCTTCCCGTGGATGGGGGGGGCGAACATCAGCGGAAGGGGCCAGCCTGGAGCGGCCCGGGAAGCCCCGAACCGCTCCAGCCAGCTTCATGTCACACCCGCAAAGATCGCGGGCCCTGCATTCCAACCTTAGCTGGTGCAGGCAATCTCACCGGGTGAGGTCGGAGTGGCCGTCCCCACCGACGGCGCTGTGGCGGTGCCGTAGTAGATGGCGCAGCCCTCTGCGGTGCCGAGCGCGGAGTGCGTCGCGCTGGCGGCCCACCCGGAGGTGGAAGCAGAGATGGTCACGTTGACGCCCTCGGAGTTGGTGAACGCCAGGGCCGACGTGTTGGTGGAATAGGTGTAGTTGTCGGAGTAGTAGATCTCCTGCTGGCTGGCCAGGTTCTTAAGATCCGACTTCATGGCGGCGAAGTACGCCTTCTCCCGCGTCGCGGAGAACTTCGGAATGGCGATGGCCGCCAGAATTCCGATGATCACCACCACGATGAGGAGTTCGATGAGGGTGAAACCTTTGTTGTCCCGCATCTTCTTACTCCAGGTGTGAAGTGAAACAGGGGTACTGCTCGGGGAGAGAAAATGCACGCTGCGTACCAAACCGAGGCCCGGATAACCCAATTCCATCAAAAGCAGTCATTTACGGAGTTTTCCACATCCAATATCCGTTCCCGCGAAGGGGCATCCCGCGTGGGATTCTGCAAAAAGCTCGCTTCTTTGCAAGAGTGCCGCCTGATCCTGCCTGAGGGGGGGTCGCCGGTCTATCGGGCCGTCGTGTCCCCCATAATGGCCACATAGATGGAGTCCACCTGATGGATTCCCCCGGTGCTCACCGCTTTGACTCTGGCCGAATCCAGGGCCGCGCGCGCCGCAGCCGTATCACCTGCGTTGGCCTCCAAAGCTGCCAGGGAGACCCACTGCTGCCAGTAGTCCCCCTCCCCCTGGGCGATGGCACCCTTGCGTGCTTCGGCGGCCTCTGCCCACCGCCCCTGCTCGGTGAGGGCCCAGGCCAGAAGGTGATGGCGCACTGGATCCTCGTCGTCGATGGACAGGGCGATGCGGCACCAGCGCTCCGTCTCCTCCGCGTTCCCCTTCTCCGACTCGATGACGGCGATGAGCCCCGGCGCCACCGAGAATT
The DNA here is from genome assembly GCA_046756305.1 of Gemmatimonadota bacterium. Lineage (GTDB taxonomy): Bacteria > Gemmatimonadota > Gemmatimonadetes > Longimicrobiales > Gaopeijiaceae > JBHHWB01. The sequence goes on along the minus strand of JBHHWB010000006.1, from coordinate 13,040 downwards.
CCGGGTGGTCGTTGTAGGCAAAGAGGAGAAGCCGTTCGGCGGCATCCAGATATTCGGCGGCGATGAGCTTCTTCGAGATCTCGGTAATGAGTTGATAGTGGGGACCCAGGATGTTGATGGCCGCGCGGTAGGAGACGAGTCCCTGGCTGGGACGGCCCTGCTGGAAAAAGAGGTCGCCCAGAACCCACTGGGCCCGTCCCGAATAGGGATAGTCCTCGATGAGGGTTCCGAAGACGGTGATGTTGTCCTTCCAGGTGGGATTGCGCGTCCAGGTTCTCCACCCCAGAAAGGAGAGGTAGAGCATCAGCGCCACCATGGCGTCCTTCCGCTTGCGGCGGGCCATATAGGTCACGAGCCAGCCCATGGCGCCCGCAACGCCCACCGAGGGGAGATACAGATTCCGTTCGGCCAGGAGAACCCCGCTCAGAAATACGACGTTGGCCACGGGGGAGATGGTGATGAGGAACCAGACGACGCCGAAAGCGGCGGCTCGGGCGCTCCCGGATCCGGGACCCAGGGCGGGGCGCCGCCACGCGATGAGGGCACCCACCAGGATAAGAAGAGCCAGCAGCACCCCCACCGTGTTGGCGGCGTGCCACCCGATGGAGATGGGAATCACGTCGGGGGAGTAGTCGGCGGAAAGATCCAGCGGCGCCACCATAAGGCGCACGTAGTGGCTCCACACCTCCCCCAGCGTCCAGATGCGGGGGATCTCCTCCAGGAGGTCGGCCCCCAGGGGTCCGAAGGGACTGGCAATACTGCCCAGAACGTGCTCCCGCATGGCCAGCATTCCCCCCGCGACCCCAAGGAGGACGGCGTAGACCCGCCAGCGGTCCTTCAGGTAGTCGCGCAGGTCGCTCCAGCCAAGGCGGCGGCGCGCGGCGTCCACCAGAAGGACAGCACCGGGAAGCGTGACCGCGCTCTCCTTCGCTCCGAAGGCGAGGGCGTAGAGAAGACCCACCATCACCGCCTTTCCCCACCCCGCTCGGTACCCTCCCCGCAGAAGGAGGAGGAGGGCACCCAGGTAGAAGAGGGTGGAGATCACCTCCGCGACCCCGATCACATTGGCCACGGCCTCTACGTGCACCGGGTGGAGGGCGAAGATGAGCCCTCCAGCAAAGGCAGCGGGCAGGGTGATGAGTTGGGCGAGAAAAATCACCACCAGCGCAGTGGCCGCGCCGTGGGCCGCCACGTTGAAGACGTGGTAGAGGGTGGGGTTTTCACCCGAGACAGCATACTCCAGGCCCAGGAGGAGGGTGGTGGTGGGCCGCCACAGCCCCAGCTCCTTCCCGAAGCGCCCGGGCCAGTAGGGGCGGGCCAGCGCATCCGGAACCCCGCTCAACTCGTGAATTCCGGTGTTCTCGGTAATGATGTGGAGGTCGTCGTAGGCAAACTCGTTGGTGAGGGAGTTGGCGTAGATCAGCATCCCCGCCGCAGCGCAGATCAGAGCGGCGGTACGGAGGTTCTTGAGAGGGGAAGGAACCTTCACTCGATGACCTCCGGCTTCTTCTCGGGCTCGGGAAGCTCCGCCTCACGGGCCCGGGCAACCTTGGCTTCCTCGGTGCGGCCCATGGCCTCCAGGATCTCGGCGAGGCGACGCCAATCATTGCGGGATGTGGGATCCACGCCCAGGGCGGCCCGCCTGGCCCGGGTCGCGCTCTCCAGGTCGCCCTTGGCGATGTAGCTCTCGGAAAGGAGGGCATAGAGTTCCCGGTCGGCCCCCACCGCCCGCAGCCCCTCCACCACGATCAGGAAAGCCTCACGGGGCCGTCGCGTGCGCAGGTAGTGCTCAGCGAGGCGGCGATACGCCACAGGCAGGTCGGGCACCTCTCGAATGGCCTGCCGGAAGATCCGGTCCGCGCCGGCGGGATCTCCGTGGCGGCTGAGAAACTCCCCCATCTCTACCCGCAGGCCGGGGGCATCGGGCGCGAGCCGGAGGGCCAGCTCATACATTTCCCGGGCCTCGGCGATGTGCCCGACCCGTTCCAGACCCAGGGCCCGAGCCCGCACTGCCATATAGGACTCGGGATGCTCCTGAGCCAGGGTTTGGAGGGCGGTGAAGGTGTCCATCCAAGTGGGATTGCGTGTGACGGTGCGCACGCTCAGCGCCACCCCCGCCGCAGCGGCCGCGGCTCCGGCCAGGAGACGGTCGCGGCGGCTCCCGTGGGCCTGCACCCACACCGCCACCGCCGCCACGGTCAGGACGAAGCCCACCGAAGGGAGATACAGGGTCCGTTCGGCAAGGAGAATGTCGGATCGCACCACCAGGTTGGATACGGGGAGCACCGTGACCACGAACCAGGCAAACCCCAGACCCGCGGCGGGCTGCCGCTCCCGCAGCGCCACGGCAAGCCCCACCACCGCGGCCAGGACCGCGGCCCCGATCACCACCATGAGGTCCACTGTTTCGGTGGGAAGGAGCACGGCCGGCTGGTAGTCCATGCTCAGATCGGCGGGAAAGACCATGAGGCGCAGGTAGTGGGGCCAGATGGTGAGGGCCGTGAGAATCCTCCCGCCCGGGCTCAGGCTCCTCAGTCCCGCCGCCGGGGTCTCCCCCGTGACCTCCCCCAGGGCGCTCAGGCGGAAAAGGAGGTACACGCCCAGGACTGCCGTCAAGACGACGAGGACGGGCACGGCCTCCAGAAGCCGCCGCAGAAGAGAGCCTTCCCTTCCGCGCCCCCGGTCGTCGCGGTACACCTCCAGGAGGAGGAGGACGCCGGGGAGCGTCACCGCAATCTCCTTGGAGCCGAGGCCCGCCGCGTAGAGGGCGGCCAGGCCGAAGAGCGCCGAGCCCCGGGCCCGCGGATCCGATAGGCTCCATCGCTTCCGGTAGAGGAGCACGGCCAGGAGGAACCAGAGGGCCGCGAGCAGTTCCGACTGCCCCACCCCGTTGGCCACCGCCTCCACGTGCACCGGATGCACGGCGAAGAGGAGTCCCCCTACGAAAGCACCTAGCTTGCCGGTGAGGCTGAGAAGGAGGACGAAGACCAGAACGCTCACCCCGGCGTGAAGCAGAACGTTGACGGCGTGGTACCCCAGGGCGCTGTCTCCCCACAGCCTCCATTCGAGCTGGAACGCCATAAGGGTCAGGGGCCGGTAGTTCCCCGTCCCTGGCGCGGCTTTGGGCCAGTACGGGGCGTCGAGCGCGTCCTCGGGTCCGCCCTCGGAGACGAGGGGGTTCTGCTCGATCACCCACGGATCGTCGTAGGCGAATCCGTTGCCCAGGGTGTTGGCGTAGACGGCCACGGCCACCAGGGCGACCACAGCTCCGGCGCGGAAGGAGGGGATCTTCACCTAGCCCTACCCCTCTTCCGACTCCGCATCCGGCACCGGACGATGCATCCACTCGGGAACCTCGGGCGGCGTCCACCGGGGAGCACGGGGAGGGAGGAGGTTGTACCTGAAGATGGACCACAGGGCCGAGACCCCATCTTTCCACCCGATTTTCTTGCCCTCGGCGTAGGAGCGGCCGTGGTAGCTGATGGGAAGTTCGTAGATGCGCGCCCCGGCCTGGGCGAGGCGGGCCGTGAGCTCCGGTTCGATGCCGAAGCGGCGGGCGGAAAGGGGGAGCGCCTGCAGAAGCTCCCTGCGCACCATCTTATAGCAGGTTTCCATGTCGGTGAGGTTCACGTCGGTGAACATGTTGGACATGAGGGTCAGGAAGCGGTTACCCACCGAATGCCAGAAGAAGAGGACGCGGTGCGGACCGCCCAGGAAGCGGCTGCCGTACACGGCGTCGGCCTTTCCGCTGAGAATGGGATGAAGGAGATAGGGAAGATCCTGGGGATCGTACTCCAGGTCGGCGTCCTGGACGACGACCACGTCCCCGGTGGCCCTGGCGAACCCGGTGCGCAGGGCCGTGCCCTTCCCCGCGTTCTGCTCGTGGAAGACGAGGTGATCGATGAGTCCCTCGCCTTCCAGATGCCGGAGGAGATCCCGGGTGCCGTCGGTGGAGCCGTCATCCACCACGATAACTTCCAGGTTGAGGGGAACCTCCCGCACCCTGCGCAGGAGCGTCTCCACCGTGGCCCGCTCGTTGTAGCACGGCACCACCACGGAAAGGACGACCCGGTCCCAGGGCAGGGGCTCTTCATTCGCCCCCGGGTAGGGGCCGGGCCCCATGGGGGAAAGGGAACGCATGGTCATGGGCGATCCGGTGTCGGGGGTTGGAAAGAAAGGCGCAGCGCCCGGGCGGCCGCACCGAGTGCGGCGTATGCCGCGGTGTCGTCGACCTGCAGAGCCCGCACCCGCGCCGAATCCAGGGCCCGGCGGGCGGCGACGGTATCCCCGGCCAGCGCCAGATCGTTGGAGAGGCGCAGCCAGGAACGCCAGCGGTCGGCGTAACCCAGGGCCAGGGCCCGCCGACGCTCCGCGGCGGCTTCTTCGTACCTCCCCTGGGCGTGGAGCGCCTGGGCCAGGAGGTAGTGCATGCTCGGGTTGTCGGGAGCCAGCCCGGCAGCGGCCCGGGCCGCCGCCTCGGCTCTTGCCGTGTTTCCGGCGTTCAGTTCGAGGGCGGCCAGAAGGCCTGGCGCCGAATACCAATCGGGACGTTCGCGCCAGGCCCGCTCGAGAAAGAAGCGGGCCGACGACGTGCGGCCGAGATTCATTAGGTAGGACCCTACCTCCACGCTCAATCCGTGTTCCGAGTTCTGGAGACCCAGCGCGACGGCCCAGGCCTTGAGCGCGGCAGACGCTTCCCCCTTCGCCCCCAGATCGCGGGCGAGGGACGCCCAGGCGCGTCCCGCCTCGGGGTGCTCATTCATGAGAGTCTCGGCAACCGTCTCCGAATCCTTCCATGTCGGAATCCGGGTGATGCTGCGTGCAGCCCCCGCCAGCAGGAGGATCCCTACGAGCGTCGCACCCTCCATCCCTCTGCGCTCGGTGAGGGCGAAGGCGGCCCAGGCCAGGCCCGCCGCAGCGCCCACCGATGCCAGGTAGAGGGTGCGCTCGGCCAGGAGCACGGGCGCCAGGAAGAAGACGTTGGCCACCGGAAGGAGAGCCACCACCACCCAGAGAAGGGCCAGCGTCACCAGGCGCGGAGAACTCCCCCCCCTTCCCAGGGGTCCTCCCCTGCGCCAGGCCACCCACGCTCCGCCCAGCGCCGTCAGCGCCACCATCACGCCGACGACACCCGCCAGGGACCATCCGTACTGGAGGGGAATGACCCGGGTGCCGTAGTCGGAGGCCAGATCCGCCGGCACCAGCAGAAGGCGTACCCAGTGGAGCCACACGGTGGAAAGGGTGAAGATCCGCGGCATCTCGGCCAGGGCCGCCGCCCCGGGGGCGTGCACCGGAGAGGCCACCGCACCCATGACGCTCCAGCGCGCATAGAGGAGCCCCGCCAGCACAACGGCGAGGAGCCCCAACACCCACCCCCGCGCGCGGAACCACGCCCCGGCCCGGGAGAAGTCCAATTCCCTGCGCGCCGCGTCGAGGACGAAGAGGAGGCCCGGGAGCACCACCGCACCCTCCTTGGACAGGACGGCGAGGGCGAAGAGCAGGGCGATCCCCACGGCCCGGGCCGGGGCGATGTGCTCGCTCCCCCGGAGGAACAGGAGCGCGGCCGCCAGGGCGAACAGGGCCGACAGGGGCTCGGCGGTTCCTACCACGTTGGCCACCGCCTCCACGTGTACGGGATGGACTGCGAAGAAGAGTCCCCCCAGCAGGGCTACCCCCACCGGCGCCAGGCACGCCAGAAGGAGAACCACCAACGCCGTGACGGCGCCGTGGAGGAGGAGGTCCACCAGGTGGAAGGCCAGGGGCGAGCCGCCGGACGCCACCCACGTCACCGCGAAGAGGCCGGTGGTGAGGGGCCGCCACGATCCCACATCGGCGCCGTAGGTGGAGGGCCAGTACGGCTCCAGGAGTCGTTCCGATATCCCGGAAAGGGTGTGGATGGTTTCGTCTCCCAAAACCACCACTTCGTCGTCGTAGGCAAAGCCGTTGGCCAGCGCCCCGCCGTTCACGAGGAGGGCGACCAGGGCGGCAAGGAGGGCCGCCCTGACAGGGGACCACGACATCCTCCACGGGGCGAGGGACGTCATCCGCCGATGCCGTACCGGCTGAGCTTGCGATACAGGGTGGAGGGATCGATTCCCAGCACCTCGGCGGCTCGGGTCTTGTTCCCCCCCTCGGCTTCCAGCACCCAGAGAATGTACGCGCGCTCGATGACCTCCAGGGTGGGGTTGGCCGGCTGCGCATCGCTGACCACGCGCATCTCCGGGCCGCTGCGCAGCCGCTCGGGAAGGTGTTCCGGACCGATCTCCTCGCCGCCTGACACCACCGCCGCCCGCTCCAGGGCGTTCTCCAACTCCCGCACGTTGCCGGGCCAGTCGTATCGCATCATGAGCGCCAGGGCTTCCTGGGAGATCCGGCGCGGGGTGGCACCCCCCTCTCGCTCGGCGAGTTCCTCGAGGAATCGCCGGGCCAGAGGTTCGATGTCCTCTTCCCGTTCCCGCAGGGGCGGCAGACGAAGCTGGATAACGTTGAGGCGGTAATACAGGTCGCCCCGGAAAGCGCCCTTACGAATCTGTTCCTCCAGATCCCGATTCGTGGCCGCGATGATGCGCACATCCACAGGCACGGCCTTGGTGGAGCCCACCGGAATCACCTCCCGCTCCTGAATGGCGCGCAGGAGCTTCACCTGGGTCGCCGGAGACATCTCGGCGATCTCGTCCAGGAAGAACGTGCCCCCCCGGGCCGCCACCAGCAGTCCCTCCTTGTCCTTGACGGCGCCGGTGAAGGACCCCTTCACGTGGCCGAAGAGTTCGCTCTCCAGAAGGCTCTCGGGAAGGGCTCCACAATTTACCGAGAAGAACCCCCCATCGGCCCGATCGGAGAGCTGGTGGATGTAGCGGGCCAGGACCTCCTTTCCTGTGCCGCTCTCTCCGTACAGGAGGACCGTGGAGTCGGTGGGAGCCACCGTCTCGGCCAGCTCGAGGACGTCGAGGAAGGCCCGGCTGGTGCCCACGGGCCGGGTCACCCCGCTCCGGTCACGCCGGCGGATCTCCTTCTTGAGGCGCCGATTCTCAACTTTGAGTCGGCGCGATTCCAGCGCGCGCCTGCAGATGGCCAGGAGCTCGTCGTTGGCGAAGGGTTTCTGCAGGTAGTAATAGGCCCCCTCGTTCACCGCGCGCATGGCGGACTGGAGCGACGCCTGCGCCGTCATGAGGATCACGGGAATCTCCGGATCCACTTCCCGGACTTTGGCCATGACGTCCAGCCCCCCCGCTCCGGGCATGCGGATGTCGGTCAAGACCAGGTCGGGCCGCTCCTCTTCCAGGGTGTTGAGCGCCTTCTGCCCCGAGTCCTCGGTAAGGACGTCGAAGCCCTCGCCGCGGAAGAGGATCTGCAGCGTGTCGAGGATGGCGGTCTCGTCGTCCACCAGAAGGATCTTCGGCCGGTCACTCATGCCACGACCTCCCCATGCTGCGCCGCATCGGACGGCAGGTACACGGTGAAACGCGCTCCCCCGTCCGGGGCGTTGTCGACGAAGATGGCGCCCCGGTGCGCCTCCACCGCCCGGTGAGCCACGGCCAGACCCAGACCGCTTCCGCCCTCCCGCGTGGTGAAGAAGGGATCGAACATGCGGGCCGCCGTATCGGCGTCCACGCCGGGCCCCGAGTCCCGGACGGTGACGCTCACCGGGCGCTGGATCCCCGTGCCCCTCGGGTTGGGACGATGCCTCAGGTCGCGCACGGTGACGTGGACCTCGCCACCTTCCTCCGCAAACTGGACGGCGTTGAGGAGGAGGTTGAAAAAGGCCCGGTGCAGCAGGTCCGGATCGCAGACGATGGGGATCGTCCCGTCCACCCCCTCACAGGCGATACGCACGCCCCGGGCGTCGGGGTGCTGGCGCACGAGCTCGGCGCATCCCCGCACGAGCTCCACGAGATCGGCGGCGCGACTCGGCCCCAGGCGAAGGCCTGAGAAATCGAGGAACTCGGACAGGAGGCGGCTCAACCGATCCGACGCACTCAGCACGAGGCGCTCCAAAACCTCACGGTCCGCCACGTCCAGACCGCCCCGGGCAAGCTGTTCCACGGCGCTGCGGATGGAGGCGAGGGGGTTCTTGATCTCGTGAGCCAGGGAGGCCGACAGCTCGGCGATCGCCTCCAGGCGGTCGGCGCGCCGATGCAGCGCCTCCATGCGCTCCAGATCGGTGATGTCCTGGAAGATGGCCGTCGCCGAAGGGGGCGCCCCCTCTCCGCGGTCCAGAACGGCGGTGCTCACCCCCAGACGCCGGTCTCCGCCCTCCCGGTGCACCGTGGCGATGAACCGCTCCACGGGACGGCGTTCGGCGATGGAGTCCTCCAGCACCCTGCCGAGACCCGGCGCCGCCCGTTCCGCCTCGGCCAGGACGGGGCGTCCCACCCGGTCGGCCATGGGAATCCCCAGCAGTTCCGCCGCCGCCGGGTTGGCGTAGACCAGGCGGCCCGACCCGTCCACGGTGAAGACCCCGGTGGCCAGGTTGGCAAGGATGTCTCCCGTGTCCAGGCGAAGCTGGCGCAGCTCTGACTCCACCTCGCCCAGGGCCATGCCCGCCCGACGGAGACGGTCCCCCACCAGACCGGTGATGATGGCCACCAGGGTGAAGAGGCCGATCTGGAGCCCCACGTCCAGGCTCATCACCTCCTGGTAGCCCCACACCAGGTCGGCGAAGTACACGATGCTGGCCAGGGCGCCGATGAGGACTCCGCCGGGCAGCGGGAGGAGAAGGGCCCCGGCGCTGATGACCAGGATGTAGAGGGGCGCGAAGCCGCTGGCCGGGCCGCCCGTGATGTGAACCACGCCCGTGACGATCGCCACGTCCAGCAGGACCTGACCGTAGAGGAAGTTTTCCCCGGGCTCGCGCTCGAGAATGTGGGTATACCAGAAGGATCCCGCCGTCACGCCCAGGGCCACGATGAACATGACGGTGGCCGCCAGGGTGTCCTCGGGCTGGGCGGCAAACCAGGCGAGGAGGGCTCCGGCCAGAATCCCCGTGACGAGGGTGAGGCGGGCCAGGTAGAGCCACCGCAGGAGGTCGCGCCGGCCGAAAAGCGCCGCCGCAGGCGCCACCCCGCCTTCGTCTCCGGCCAGGATGGGCCGGCGCCGGTCATGGGAGTTCATGGTACAAACCTACATCCACGCCGTTGCGAAATGCAATGATTCCGGTTTTGCACTTTGCAACGGAGCGGCCGCCAGGGCTCGACTCCCCGCAGACGCCCCTCAGCGCCGGGAAGGCCGCAGATGCGAGGTCCCGGCCACCAGGTCCCGGATCCGTCGGATCTGGCTCTGGAGCATGAGAAGCGAGTTCCGCAGGTCCCCGTCCTCCGCGTCCATGAGGGACAACTGCACCTCGGCGAGGGCCGAAGTGAGGGGGTTGTTGATGTCATGGCGCGCCACCGAGATCTCCCGGAGCGCCCGGGGAAGGTCCAGGAGGACTGCGGGATTTCCGTCGGGATCCTCCGCTCTCGCCCGCACACCGTCCAGCCCGGTGGGCTCAGAGACCGAAAGGGCACGGACCGAGGGCTCCGCCGCCGCGTCCCCTTCGGCGCCCCTCCCGCCCTCCACCAGCGCCACGGTCCACCCCCCGTCCAGCTCGGCCAGCGTCTCGGCCAACGCGACCAGCTCCCTCAGCGTTGCGCTCCCTTCATCCAGGAGGAGAATCCCCGCTTCGCGCTCCTCCAGCTCCCGGGCCTCCAGGGAGGGCAGCGTCCTGGCCACGCCGTCGAGAGCACTCCGGCATCGGTCCAGAAGGGTATCGTCGGAAAGAAAGAGATAGACGGGAATGCTCATGGCTGGAGTCGGTTCGAGGGGACCGGGCCGGCCTGGGCGCCGGCGATGTCTGGCAACAATGTGCATGCCGGACCACATTGTCGTCCATGACCGACGCCCCACTCATCGCCGCCGCCCGGGGAGATACCCCCGCCGACACCGTCCTGGCGGGCGGCCGGATCCTGAACGTGTTCACCGGAGAGGTGGAGGAAACCCGGGTGGCCCTTGTCGGGGACCGCATCGCCGGTCTGGGCTCCCACTACCGGGGTAAGGAGGAAGTCGATGTTGATGGCGCCTGGATCCTTCCCGGGTTCATCGACGCCCACGTCCACATCGAATCCTCGCTGGCCACGCCGCCCCACTTCGCCGCCGCCGTCCTTCCGCGCGGCACCACGACGGTGGTCAGCGATCCCCACGAGATCGCCAACGTACACGGGATGGAGGGCATGGAGTTCATGCTTGCCGCCGGCGAGGGGCTTCCCCTCACGGTCTTCGTCATGGCCAGCTCCTGCGTTCCCGCCACCTCCATGAGCACGTCGGGAGCTTCCCTGGATGCGGCTTCCCTCCGGACGCTTCTCGGGCGCGAACGCGTCCTGGGTCTGGCCGAGGTGATGAACTTCCCCGGCGTGATCCACGGAGATCCCCAGGTGCTGGCCAAGCTGCATGCGTTCCGCGGTCGCCCGGTGGACGGCCACGCCCCCGGCCTCCGGGGAGCCGACCTCAACGCCTACGCCGCCGCGGGTCCGGGCTCGGATCACGAGTGCACCACGGTGGAGGAAGCGGAAGAGAAGCTCCGCCGCGGGCTCTACATCTTCTTCCGGGAAGCCACCAACGCCCACAATCTGGCGGATCTCCTTCCCGCGCTCTCGCCCGCCAGCGAGCGTAGGATCTGTCTGTGCACCGACGACCGCCATCCCGGCGATCTTTTGGACGAGGGCGGGATCGACGCCATGTTGCGCTTCATGCTCGAGCGGGGTGTGGACCCGGTGACGGCCGTGCGGACCGCCACCCTCAACCCGGCGGAGTACTTCGGCCTTCGCGACCGGGGGGCGGTGGTACCGGGACGCCGGGCCGACCTGGTGGTGGTGGACGACCTGGAGACGCTGCGGATCCGCTCCGTGTGGGCCGGCGGAACCGAAGTCGCCCGGGACGGCGGCCTCACGGGCTGGACACCGCCTCCCGGTCCTCCTCCGCCCCCGCCCGCCATGCGCGTTCACCTTCCCGCCCGCCCCTTCCGCATCCCCGCGCGCGAGGGTTCGGTGCGCGTCATCGAGGTCATCCCCGACCAGATCGTCACGGGCACGTCGGTGGCGGAGCCACGCACCCGGGAAGATGAAGTGGTGGCGGATCTCGGGCGCGACCTCCTCAAGATCGCCGTGGTGGAGCGCCACACGGGAAGCGGCCGCGTGGGCCTGGGCCTGGTCCACGGCATGGGGCTCTCCCGCGGGGCCATGGCTACCACCGTGGCCCACGATCACCACAATATCATCGCCGTAGGCGCCGACGACGTCAGCATTCTCACCGCCGTGCGCGCCGTGGCCGACGTGGGAGGCGGCATGGCGGTGAGCGAAGGCGAGCACGTCCGCAGCCTTCTTCCCCTCCCGGTGGGCGGCCTCATGAGTGCGGCGCCCGTGGAGGAGATCCGGCGAGGGCATGACGCCGTCGTGTCGGCGGCGAGGGCGCTGGGGTCCCCCCTCCACGACCCCTTCATGGCCCTCTCCTTCCTGGGGCTGGAGGTCATCCCCTCCCTGAAGATCACGGATCGAGGGTTGGTGGACGTAGACGCCTTCGCCCCGGTGGACCTGTGGGTCTGACGAGCCGAAGGGGACCGGCGTGAGGGGCGCGGCAGGGCTGCGGCGGGCCACCGGCGCCATCCTTCTCTTCCTCACCCTCACCCCGGCCTACCGCCTCCTCGACGAGGAACGCATCGGCCCCTTCGGAGACGCGGTGCGGGTGCTGGGCGACGCCAACCTGGGATCGGCCCTGTGGGGGAGCCTCCTCGTGCTGGCCCTGGGTTTCGTCCTGGCGCGGATCGTTCCCTCCCGGCGGATCCGGTCCTTCCTGGCCGGTGCGGGGGCTTCCCTCCGGAAAGTCCCGACGGGACGCTTGGCCCTGGCTGCCGGTCTCCTCGCCGCCGGGCTGGCCCTCGTCGTCAATGCCCACTTCTTCCATGGGCTGCCCAGCAGCGTGGACGCCATGGCCTCGCTTCTTCAAGCGCGCTACATGGCGGCAGGCGCCCTGGGAGGCCCGGTCCCGGCCGAGGGCGCCGCCTTCTGGATCATCAACACCGTCTATACGCCAGCGGGCTGGGTTTCCCTGTACCCGCCCGGGCACCTCCTCCTCCTGGCCGCCTTCCTTGCCGCCGGCATCCTGCACGCGGCGGGCCCGGTCCTCCTGGGCGTGGGCGTGTGGGCGGCCTCCCTGGTGGGGCATCGCGTGCTGGCACGACGTCCGGAGGCCGCGCGCCTGGGGACCCTCTTGCTGGCTCTGAGCCCCTTCCTCCTTCTCCTGGGCGCCGGATATCTCAGCCACGTCTCCACTGCGGCTTTCGCCGCCCTGGCGCTCCTCGCTGCGCTGAAAGCCCGCGAGGGGAGCGCCGCGTGGGCGGCGGCGGCGGGCGTGGCCGTGGCCGGCATGGTGCTGTCACGGCCCTGGACCGGCATCGTTCTGGGAACGTGCTTCACGGCGGCCCTGTGGGCGTGGGAGGCGCACAGCGCCCTGCGCCCCCGTTCCTGGCTCGTGCGCCGCCTGGCGGCCGTGACGGCGGGTGGCGCCCCCTTCGCCGTGCTGTGGCTGGCCTACAACCGCCACTTCTTCGGAGCGCCGTTGCGTCTGGGATACGCCTGGGCCTTCGGACCGGCCCACGGCCTGGGGTTCCACCCCGACCCGTGGGGGAACCTCTACGGACCCGTGGAAGCACTGGGGTACACGGCGGCGGACCTCCTCGCCCTGGGGGCGCACCTTCTCGAAACGCCGGTCCCGGCGGTGGGGCTGGTGGGGGCCTACCTCCTTCTGGCCCGCCGCCTCCCTTCCGGATCGGGGATTCTCCTCACCTGGGCCCTGGCTCCGGTGGTGGCCAACGCCTTTTACTGGCACCACGGCTTCCACAACGGTCCCCGTATGCTCTACGCCGCAGCGCCAGCGTGGATTCTCCTCGCCGCCCTCTCCATGGTGGAGCTCGCCGGCGGGGACGTCTTCCGCCCCCGGGCGTCTCCGCCATCGCCCCCGGAGGATTCGCCTGTGTCTTCGGAGGAGCCGCCTGTGTCTTCGGAGGAGCCGCC
>JBHHWB010000005.1:0-75564 GCA_046756305.1 Gemmatimonadota bacterium | reverse complement strand
ACTTGTAGACCGTACGACGGCTCACGCCCATCGCACGGCTGACCTCCTGAACCGAGTGCTTCTCCAACAGGACTCGCCTTACCCGCTCCCCTCGACCTGCGGGCGTCAACTTGGCATTCTTGCGCACGTTCACTGGGGGTCCTCCGTCGGACTGGATGGGTGGGTTAGCACCTCCAGCCTGTTCGGCGGAGCCTCAGTGAACAACCTCTTTAGCACTTACACCTAGACTAAGAGCACCTTACCTGAAACGCAAGCAAACGCATGGCATCCATTCTTCTCCCCGGCTCACCATCCTCGGCGCATGCAGGCGGGCGAGCTACGCCGGCTGTCAGCAATCCCCCTCCTCAGTGCGTCTGCCGCCCACAGCACTTCTTGAACTTCTTACCGCTCCCGCACGGACACGGATCGTTGCGCCCGACCGGTTGCGACGACATCCGCTCCTCGGAAGAGATCGTCTCAGCCCCTTCCGGGGGCGTGTAGAGCGCTTCGTAAACCGCGCTCCCGATAGTCGCGTAGGAGACCATCGCATCCTGGAAGAGGCGACGGGTGGTTTCTGCCATCTCTTCCAGAGTAGTGCCGGGGCGACCACTCTCCTCCACGTAGGCCTCCGCCACTTCACGGGAAATGAAGAACGTCATGATGCTCACACATGCATCGATTTCGTCTCTGAATTCTCCTTTGGGCACTTCCTCCCAGGCTTCTTCAAGCCAGAGGTGACCCCTGGCGAATCCCTCGCACCACTCTCCAATAGGTGCGTCCGGGTCGAGATTCGAGAGGACGTCCTCCCGGAAGACGCAGCTTGCCGGAAGCCCAGGATCGCCGTCGCGAATCTCCCGGCCGACGTCATTATACACCTCCATCATCTCACCCAGAACCCGCTGCGCTTCCCGTTCATCAGTGAACGTGGGCATCTCTCCGCCGAACACGATGGGAAGCCACTCGGAAGGCTGCACGAGATCGGGTGCGCTCAGGAGAGCGAAGAGGAAACCCTGGAACCCGCAGAAGGAGAGAGCCTCCGGTGGCAGGTCGTCCCGTTGCAGGAACTTCATCAATGCAGAACTCATCCTTGTCCCCCTCCCATTGCCAGCACTCCCAACATCACCAGCGTCAGCGTATCGGCCACCACCATGGTCCATCCCACCCTCCTGAGGTTGCGGGGGTGGACGGGCACCAGCGTCAGGACCAGGAGGATGAGCGCCGCCGGCGCGACGGCACCCAGCAGGGGCGGAGGCGAACCCGCGCCGGCGGGCCCCCACCCGCCGGCGCCGGCACCAGCCCATCCGCCCAGGCCGGCCAGAAGGGCGGCGATCCATGATACCCTCCGCACAGCCCACCCCGCCGGGAGACCCTTGAAGCGGCTGATGGTGCGATGCACCGCCAGCGCCGAAAGGGAGAAGACACAGAGCCAGACCAGCGCGGGGGCCCACACGGTGGCGTGGCGCCACCACGCCCCGTCCCCTGCCAACCCCGCACCTACCGCCGCCATGGGCACGTGAATGGAGGCGAAGGCGGCGGCCACCAGGAGCTCTCCCGCGAGGGTGCGGGCTCTTCCCCGGAGCACCGTCACCGCCACCCCCGCGCCCAGTGCGGCGGGCAGGAGGAGGGTGACCCACTCGTCGGGCGGCGTTCCCAGAAGGAAGAGTCCCACGCCCACCGCCACCACCCCACTCCACACCCCCAGCACGCGCCGAGCCGCCGGCCCGAGTCGGTCCTTGAGTCTGGCGCCGCGCACACCCAGGAGAACCGCCAGCGGTTCGTGGGCCGCGAAAGACCCAATGACCGCCAGCGCCAATCCCACCGTAGCGGGCTCCACCCCGCCCAGGAGGAATCCCGAGAGCACGGGAAACGCCGCCATAGCGTAGGCGCCGTGTTCCCGAGGCTTGAGGCTCGGGCCCCGGGCTGCGGAGCGGCCCGGGGTATCCGGCGCCACGGCGCGCCGGCTCATCGGATGGGCCGACCCGGCGACCACGGCACACCGGCCTCGTCCAGGGCATGGAAGAACGCCGGGACCCTTTCGGTGACCAGCGCATTCAGGCGCGCCACCTGCTCATCCAGCGCTCCGGGTGCGGCTTCCAGGGCTTCCCGTTCCTGGGCCGTGGGCATGGCCGTGGCCCGGTGCATCCCCGCGGCCCGGGTCAGGAGCTGCCGCACGGTGGCCGGACCTTCCTCCTCTTCGCCGCCGAAGAATCCTCCACCACCGGCGCCCAGCTTCTTGCGAATGTCGGCCACCTCATCGGCAACGGAGTCGGCCAGGGCCGCCAGGGCGGGTGCCACCTCCACCTCCTTCATGGCGGCCTTGGCGTCGGCCACCGCCTGGCGAAGCTCGTCGGCCTGGCGCAGCGCCATGGTCAGGCGCGCGTTCAGACGCATCTGCCGCATGCGCAGATCGAAGAGGCGGCGCAGCTCGGCGTCGCTCAGGGCGACGTTGTCGTCCTTCTCTACGTTGAAGGCGGCCTCCTGCACCGCGTCGCCCGCCGTCAGGCGTGCCGAGTACATCCCCGGCACCGCTGGCGCTCCGGCGTTGCCTCCACCGCCGAAGCCTCCGAAGCCGCCACGCCGAGTCTGGCGCCCGGGCCGGGGGGGACCCGAGTAGGGCGCGTCCACCCGGAAGTCCCAGTGAACCCGGTGCAGCCCGGCGCCTGCCGGCGCCTTGAGGGTCCGCACCACCGATCCGTCAGCGCCCAGAATTTCCAGCCGCACCCCGCGGGACCGCCGGGGAAGGTAGTAGGAGATGGTGGTCCCCACCGGCGGATTGGGCACCCGGAAGTCGCGGTCCGCCGTGGTGCCCGAGGTCCGTGAGGGATCCGGTGTGAACTGCAGATCGGATTTCACCGGAAAGAGATAGGGACCTGCCGCGGCCTTCGCCTCGGCCAGCTTCTCCAGCGGCGTCAGGTCGTCCACCAGGAAGATGCCCCGCCCGTGGGTGGCGATGACGAGGGTGTTCTCTCCGGGGTGGATCTTGATGTCGTCCACCCGCGCCGGCGGCATCCCATTGGAAAGCCGGGTCCAGGAACCTCCTCGATCAAAAGAGACGTAGGCGGCGAACTCGGTCCCCACGAAGAGGAGGTCCGGGTTCGCGTGATGCTCGGCGAAGGCGCGGACCGAGCCGAACTCTGGAAGATCGTGGGTGATGTTCTCCCAGGATTTCCCCTGGTTCGTGCTGCGGATCACGTAGGGGTGGAAGTCGTTGCTGCGGTGATTGTCGAAGGTGGCGTAGATGACGTTGGGGTCGTGCTTGGAGAGGCGGACCCGGCTCACGTACGCCGTATCGGGCACCCCGGGGAAGCGGGTCTGCTTCTTCCAGGTGGCGCCGTCGTCGCTGGAAATAGCGATGGTGCCGTCGTCGGACCCGGTAACGAGCAGCCCCTCCTGGATCTCCGAAATGTCAATGGTGGAGATGTTGCTGAAGACCGCCGTTCCCTGGTGGCGGGAGACGGCATCGTCACCGGGAATCTTGCCCATCATGGGAAGGCTGTCCCGGTCGATGGAGCGGGTAAGATCCTCACCCAGGCGGATCCACGTATCCCCCCGGTCGGGACTCTTGAAGAGGTAGTTGGCGGCGAAGTAGATGGTCTTGTGATCCCACGGGGAGATCTTTACCGGGGCACTCCAGTTGAAGCGGTACGCCGGCTCCCCCTCGGGTGGCACAGGCCGGATAGGCCTGCGGTCGCCGGTGCGCTTGTCGTAACGGACCAGGAACCCGTACTGGGATTCCACGTAGGCGATATTGGGGTCGGTGGGATCCACCGCAGCGTAAAAGCCGTCCCCACCCGCCATCCGGAACCAGTCGGAGTTGAAGACGCCCTGGGCCGCCCGCGTGCGCGTAGGACCACCCCAGGTGCTGTTGTCCTGCAGACCGCCGTATACGCCGAAGAAGGGCTCGGCCATGTCGAATCCCACGGCGTAGAACTGGGAGATGGGCAGGTTCACGGCAAACTCCCAGCTTTCCCCCCGGTCATGGGTGACATAGAGGCCGCCGTCGTTGCCCAGAATCAGGTGGTCGGGATTTTCGGGGTTGATCCACAGAGCGTGGTGATCCACATGCACACCGCGCCGCGCCGCGCTCTTCCAGGTGCGCCCCCCGTCCACCGAACGGGAGAGGGGAACCCCCAGGTGGTAGACCACCTCGGGGTTGGAGGGGTCCACGCGAATGTGGCCGAAGTACCAGGGGATGGACTCCTGATCGCTCATCTTCTTCCAGGAAGCACCGCCGTTGTCGGTGCGATAGACCCCGGCTTCGTCATTGCTCTCGATGACCGCGTACACGGTTCGGGGCTGGGAGGCCGCCAGCCCCAGGCCGATGCGCCCCATGTCCGCCTTGGGCAGGCCCCGGGTCAGGCGCGTCCAGGTGTCACCCCCGTCGGTGCTCTTCCAGATGCCGCTCCCCGGGCCGCCTCCCACGTAGCTGTAGGCCCGCCGTTCCCGCTGCAGCGTGGCGGCGTAGAGGATGTCGGGATCGGTGGGATCCATGACCAGATCGGTGGCGCCCGTCCAGGCGTTTTCCCCGGGGAGGACCAGCTTCCATGTCATGCCTCCGTCAGTGGTGCGAAAAACGCCCCGCTCGCCGCCGCCCGACCAGAGGGGACCCACGGCGGCCACATACACGATGTCCGGGTCGGTGGGGTGCACCAGGATGCGACCCACGTGCTGGGAGGTGCGCAGGCCCATGTACTGGAAGGTCTCGCCGCCGTCCAGGGATCGGTACACGCCGTTGCCGTAGGAGGAGCTCCGCTGGTTGTTGGCCTCGCCGGTACCCACCCAGACGATCTCCGAGTTGGAGGGTGCCACCGCCACCGCGCCGATGGAGGCCACACCCGAGTCGTCGAAGACGGGCGTGAAGCTCACGCCGCCGTTGGTGGTCTTCCACACGCCGCCGCTGGCCGCCGCCACGTAGAACACCGTACCCAGGGATCCGCCCCGTGAGCCCGGCGAGGAGGCGACGGCGATGTCCACCACCCGTCCGCTCATGACCGCCGGGCCGATGGAGCGGGCCTTGAGCGACCCCACCACGGCCGAGTCGGAGGGCGGCGAGGACGAACCCTCCTCCGCGCCCGAGCGCTGGGCGTGGAGGGGGGGCGTCAGGCCGAAAAGAAGGAGGAGGGCGAAGGTGGAACGAAGCGCGGTGCTGGACATGGCTCGGATAGCTCCGTGGAGGTCCTGAGGTGGCGGGCAGAACGTCTAGGTGATCCTCTGGAAGACCCGCTCCCGGCGCAAGGTGCTGAGGACAACGCTCCCTGCTTATCGTTGATGGGTGATGTCCCTGAGTCGGAGGGCGCCCCGGCAGCGGGACCATGCGTCCTCGTGGTCCTTCGGACCGTCGCCCTTCTCCTTTCTCTGGCCCTTCTCCTTCCCCCGAAGCGGAGCGTGCGCGCGCGCTCAGCCTCGGCGCCGAAGCCGCCGGCAAGCTGGCCGGCAGCCTTATACAGCACCTCACCGCCGCGTTGGAGGAAGGTGGACCCGTGGGAGCCATCGAGTTCTGCTCCCTACGTGCCCTCCCCCTCCGCGAAGAGGTGAACCAATCTCTCCAGGGCCTCGAAGTTAAGCGCACCTCTCTCAGAATCAGGAATCCCGCCAACCGGCCCGACTCTCTGGAAGCGGTGGCCCTGACCTATTTCGAGGCCCGGGCAGCGGAAGGGGACCTTCCCCCTCCAGGGCTCCAGGATCCGGGCGACGGCACCCTGCGATTCTCCACGTCGCTGGTCGCCAACGAGATGTGCGTCCAGTGCCACGGCGACCCTGCGATTCTGGCGCCCGACGTGGCCGAGGCGCTTGCGGAGCGATATCCGGCGGATCAGGCCACAGGTTACAAGCTCGGAGATCTTCGGGGCGTCATCCGCGTTACCATCCCACGGGAGGGGGATCGTTAACCCACCACCTCTTCCACCACCGCGAGGACGTGGGGCCACAGCGCGGGCGCACCCTCACGGATGGGGTCCATGCGCGCCAGGATCCGCTCCCGGGTGATGCCGTGCTCGATCCAGGTGCCTCCGCCGTTCGCGTGATTCATGAGGAGTCCCTGAAAGCGATCCAGGGCGTTGGCGAAGCGGGCGGTGGGGGTCTCTCCCGCCTCGAACTCGTCCCACAGGGCACGGAGCTCCGCCCCCTGATCGGCGGGAAGGAGCCCGAAGAGTCGGCGGGCCGCCTCCGTCTCCCGCTCCGCCTTGTCCCGGTTGGCCTCGGCGTCGAAGCAGAAGGTGTCGCCGGCATCCACCTCCACCACGTCGTGAATGAGGAGCATGCGCATGGCCCGCTCGGGGTCCGCTCCCTCGGGAGCGTACTCCCCGAGCAGGGGCACCATGACACCCAGGTGCCAGGAGTGCTCGGCGCTGTTCTCCAGGCGCGAACCGCCCATGACGCTGATGCGCCGCTCGACAAGCTTCAGCTTATCGATCTCCCGCAGGAAGGTGAGCTGCCGCGTCAGTCGCGCCTGGGCCGCGTCGCTCATGCGTCGGCGCCCGCCGTCCCTTCGTCCTCCCCCGTCTTATGCAGGATCAGCTTGTGGGCGCGCAGCCGCAGGGCGTTGATGCGGATGAAGCCGCGGGCATCCTCCTGATCGTAGCCGCCGGCCACGTCCATGGAGGAGAGCTCCTGGTCGTAGAGGGAGGTGTGGGAAGTCCGCCCCCGGATCACCACGTTGCCCTTGAAGAGGGACAGCTTCACCTCTCCGTCGATGAGGCTCTCCGACTGGCGGTACGCCGCCTGGATGAAGTCCATCTCCGGGCTGAACCAGAAGCCGTTGTAGATGATCTCCGCAAAGCGGGGCGAAAGCATGTCCCGCAGACGGAGGACCTCCCGGTCCATAGCGATGCCCTCCAGGTCCCGCAGAGCGTGGTGGAGGATGGTCCCTCCGGGAGTCTCGTAGACGCCCCGGGATTTGATGCCCACGAAGCGGTTCTCCACGATGTCGATGCGTCCGATCCCGTGCATCCCGCCCTGCTCGTTGAGCCAGGTGAACATCTCCACCGGGTCGGTGAGGTCCGTCTCCAGCGCGGGGCTCGCCACCCGCACCGGAATGGCGTCCTTGAAGAAGATGCTCACCTCGGTGGGCGCGTCGGGCGTGTCCTCCAGCGCCCGGGTGAGCTTGAAGATGTCCGGGGGCGGCGGCAGGGAGGGATCCTCGAGGAGACCGGCCTCGTAGGACCGGTGCATGAGGTTCTCGTCGCTGGAGTAGGGCTTGTCCACCGTGGCCTCCACCGGGATGTCGTGCTCCCTGGCGAAGGCGAGAAGGTCGCTCCGTCCCTGGAAGCGCCGCAGGAAATCCGCTTCCTTCCAGGGAGAGATGACCTTGAGGTCTGGGGCCAGGGCGGCGAAGGCCAATTCGAAGCGGACCTGGTCGTTTCCCTTTCCCGTGGCGCCGTGGGCCACCGCGTCCGCCCCCTCGCGCAGGGCGATTTCCACCTGCCGCCGGGCGATGACGGGCCGCGCCAGCGCCGTCCCCAGGAGGTAGCGGTTCTCGTACACGGCGTTGCCGGCGATGGCCGGAAAGATGTACTCCGTGACGAAGTCGTGCTTCAGGTCCTCCACGTAGACCTTGCCGGCGCCCGTCTCCCGGGCGCGGCGGGCGATGTCGTCAAAATCCTCCTGCTGTCCCACGTCCGCCACGTACGCGATCACCTCGTAGCCGCGCATGATGAGGTCTTTCAGGATGCAGGCCGTGTCCAGGCCACCGCTGTAGGCCAGGACCACCTTCTTCTTCATGTGAGGAACTCCGGATCCGTCGGGTGCGAGCATCGGTGGCGGGAGGAAGAAGAACGGTGGCAAAACTCACGCCTTTGCGCCATGGGCGGCGGCGAATTTCCGCAGCCACGGTCTGCCCTTGGCTGCGGTTCCCCTTCGGTTCGCGGCCGGAGCGCAGTGGACGTCAACTCCTGCGGGAGGTCATCTCTCGGAAGGCCTCCAACGCCGCCTCCACCGCCTCCCGCGGCATCCCGATCCAACGCTCCCACCCCGCCGGGTCCCGCTTCCCCCGTTCCAGGAGCATCTCCAGGATAGACTCTATGCTGCGCCGGAGGTGGGGAGAGGCCAGGTTCATGCGCTCCCACATCCCGGCCAGGACCGAAAGGGACGCCCGGTCCTGTTCGAAGAGATTCTCCATTTCCGCGTCGGAGAAAAAAGGGCCTTCCACCGCGGCCCGCAGACAGCGGGAGATGACATCGGCGATTCCGGCATCCATGCGACGGCGGAACACCTTCTGGGAGCGGAGCTCCAGGACCTTCCCCAGAAAGGTCATGAGGGGATAGACGGCATCGCCCAGGTGATCCAGTCGTAGCCCACCAGGTCCGCAAAGGAGAAGAGCCCCCGCACACCGCGCTCCTCTTCCTCGAAGACGCCTCGGGGCGTGAGGAGGAGAGGCGCTTCTCCCGCCCGTCGGATGCGCACCACGGCCCCCCGCCCTCCGAAAAGGGGCTCGAGTCCGACGGGAGTCGCGGGAAGGAGGGTGGCGTTCGCCCCCCGGCCGGCGGCACGGGCTCCTATGACAGCCCAGGCAGCTCCCGGATCCCGGCTTCTACGGCCGCCCAGCGCTGGGCGGCAGAGGCCCCCAGGGCCTCCCGGAGCGCCTCCAGGGGGTAGGCGCCCGTATCCGCCAGGGCGCGGCCCAGGGCGAGGAGGGCCCACTGGTCCTTCTTCCGCTGGAAGCCCGGCACCGAGCCGAAGTCCAGCCGTACCACCCGGGCCCGGGTCTCCACCTCGGGAAGTTCGGCGCTGCGGTAGACCCGGGCCTCGGGGCCCAGCGCCCGAATGCGGTCCACGATCTGGGCGTGCCCTTCCGGGAAGAGATCCAGGACCACGTCGGGGGAACGGATTCCCGTGTACAGCACTTCCTCGGGAGACAGAATGATTTCCGAGAGGGAATATCCCGTACGGACCGTCACCGGGTAGTCGCTCCGCTGGGTCACCCATAGCCCCGACATCACCCCGCCGCGGGCCAGAGCGGCAGCGGCCGACCCGATGCGCTTCCCCGCCGCCCCTGCGAAGAGCCAACTCAGGGGATGTTCCAGGTCGCTTGAGAAGCGCGGCTCCACCGGGTGGGCGGGCATGGCCTCCTCCCCCGCCGACTCCGCGGCCTGTTGGCGGTAGGCGCGGGCGTATTCGGGACGGGGCCGGTCCACCAGCACTCCCGTCTCCATTCCCAGCGCCTCCACCGTCCGGTCCATGGTCTTCCGGTTCATGCGGTTGGCCGGAGCAAAGTACGCGGTGCACAGCTCCCAGACGTCCACCAGGGAGAAGCCGTCGTTCTGCAGCGCCCGCAGCATCACGTCCTCCACGTCGTTGTGGAAGGTGGAGGTCCGCGCCACAAAGGTGGCACCATTCACCGCCACCGTTCTGCAGATGTCCATGGGCTGCTCGATCTGCCCCAGGGGCGTCGTCGCCGTCACCGCGCCGGGAGGCGTGCTCACCGAGTGCTCACCCCCCGTCATCCCGTAGTTGAAGTTGTTGAACACCACCACGGTGACACCCACATTGCGGCGTGCGGCGTTGATGAGGTGATGCCCGCCGATGCCGCATCCTCCGTCGCCGATGAGCACCACCACATGGAGATCCGGGTTGGCCAGCTTGATTCCTGTGGCATACGTGACGGAGCGGCCGTGGAGGCCGTGGACGGCGTTGGAGGTGAAATAGCGGTCCGACAGTCCAGCACATCCGATGTCGGAGACGATGACCAGCTCGTGGGGGTCCACCCCCATGCGGACCAGGGCTGCGTCCAGATGCTCCAGGATGGAAGCGTGTCCGCACCCCGGGCAGAAGGGAAACGGCATCTGGTCAGGATTGAGATAGGTGGAGATGGCAGGCAGCGGCGTGCTCATGACGGCACCTCCGCAGGTCCCGCCGCGCCCGCGACCGCCTCCATGATCTGCGTGGGCGTGATGAGCTCCCCGTCCACCCGGTTTACGCCCATGATCTCCACCCCGCCCGGGGGGGAGGACCCGGAGGGATCCGCGACACACTCCAACCCCGCGACGCGCTCCACCTCCCGCCGGTACTGTCCCAGGTTGAGTTCCGGCACCACCACCCGGCGCACCCCCTGGAGGGCACGCCGCAGCGCCGCCTCCGGCACGGGCCAGAGGGACAGGATCACCAGGTGGGACACGCGTGCGCCTTCCTTCCGCAGGCGGGAAACCGCCTCCCGGGCCGCCTGGGCGGTGATGCCGTAGCTCACCACCAGCACGTCGGCGTCTTCCGCCGTATCCCGGTCCACCAACTCGATCTCCTCCCGGTGCTCCTCCACCTTGGCCGCCAGACGCCGGTTCAGGCGGTCCACCTCCTCCGGCTTCTTGGTGAGGTAGCCGGCTTCATCGTGGGTGGAGGTGGTGAAGCGCAGGAAGTGGGGTCCCCCGAAGGGCGCCATGGGCGGCACACCATCGGGGGCATCGGCCGCAGACGGAAGGAAGGCCTCCGGAGGGACCTCGTTTCCCACCGTGCTCCGTTCCCGCACAGGAACTTCCTCCAGGCGATCCACGTCCACCGTCGCCCGACTCAGTACCGTCTCCTTGTCCGTGGCCAGGAAGACGGGCACTCGGAAGCGCTCCGCCAGGTCGAAGGCCTTCCGGGTCAGGGTGTAGCACTCGGCCACGTCGGCCGGGGCGAGGACGATGACGGGATACCCCCCCGACGTCCCCCAGCGCAGGAACTGGACATCGCCCTGGGCCACAGTGGTGGCGCCGCCCGTGGCGGGACCCAGCCGCTGGGCGTCCACAATCACCATGGGTATCTCGCCCATGACGGCCAGACCGATGTTCTCGCTGTAGAGGCTGATCCCCGGCCCGCTGGTGGCGGTGAGGACCCGGCGACCCGCCAGCGCCGCTCCGATGCAGAAGCCCATGGAGGCGATCTCGTCTTCGGCCTGGATGGCCACGCCGCCGATTCTGGGGAGCTCCCGCGTCATGTGCAGGAGGATCGGCGTCGCCGGGGTGATGGGATACCCGGCAAAGAAGTCGCATCCGGCGTGGACGGCGGCCCGGGCGATGGCTTCGGCGCCGTCCAGGAACTCACGTTTCATGCCGCTCTGCGAAGGGATGGATCGCGCATCCCCTGAAAATTCACTCCGGCACCACAAATGTATGTCGGGAAAAATCCGCCTGCCGTGTGGGAATCCGACCCTCTCGGGTCGGGCCTACCTCCACTCCTCCTGGAGAGACTGCAGCGCGTCGGCCCCGGGGCAGAGGTCATCGAACGGAATGTCCACCAGGGGCGTATCCACCGTGTTTTCGACGGCGTGCATGTCCTCCTCCGTTTCCTCGAGGTAGAGGAGTCCCGTGGGAATCTCCCCACGGTTCCGCACGTCCCGCAGGTATTCCAGGACGGCGCCCCGGTCCGTGGGGTCATAGTTCTCCGCCACCTTGCGGAAGCAGACCTGGCTCCCGTCGTGGAGGGTCACCATGCACTCCGCGCCTTCATCGTAGTCCGTGGTGATCTCCGCCTGGATGGGAATGAAATCCGTGGCGACCAGCTCCTGGGCGTGGGTGCGGGTGTAGACGTAGCTCTTCGTGGAACCTTCGTGATCGTTGAAGGTGACGCACGGGCTGATGACGTCCACGAAGGCGAACCCCTTGTGCTCCAAACCGGCCTTGAGGATGGGCACGAGCTGCCGCTTGTCTCCGGAAAAGGAGCGAGCAACGAAGGTAGCACCCAGGGAGAGAGCCAGATTCACGGGATCGATGGGACCCTGCCGGTTGATCTCACCACGCTTGGACACCGACCCCACGTCGGCCGAGGCGGAAAACTGGCCCTTGGTGAGACCATACACGCCATTGTTCTCCAGGACGTAGAGCATGTCCACGTTGCGCCGGATGGCATGGCAGAGCTGTCCCAGTCCAATGGAGAGGGAATCTCCGTCGCCGCTGATCCCCACGTAGAGAAGGTCCCGATTGGCGGCGTTGGCGCCGGAGGTGAGGGACGGCATACGCCCGTGCACCCCGTTGAAGCCGTGGGCTTCCTTGAGGAAGTAGGCAGGCGTCTTGGAGGAACACCCGATCCCGGAAAGTTTCGCCACCCGATGGGGCTCCACGCTCAACTCGAAGAAGGCCTGGATCAGGGCGCCCGTCACCGAGTCATGCCCGCACCCGGCGCACAGCGTGGACATGGCCCCTTCGTAGTCCCGGGGCGTCAAGCCCAGGGCGTTAGTGCGTGCCCGGGGGTGCCGGGCGACCGGCTTGCCGACCTGCTTCATGAAGCCTCCTGGCGGACGCCGTGGAGGACATGCTCCTTGCTCAGGGGCTGTCCGCTGTAGTTGAGGACCGCGCGCAGCTTTTCCTTGGGGCAGTTCGTCTCCATCGTAAGGAGCGCCCGCAACTGTCCGTCCCGATTCTGCTCCACCACGAAGATCTCGTCGTGCTCGGCGAGGAACGCTTCCACCTCCTCCCCGAAGGGAAAGCCCCGGATCCGCATGTAGTCCATCCCGCGGCCCTGACGGGCCAACTCGTCCCGGGCCTCGAGCACCGCCCCGTGGCACCCACCCACAGAAACCAGGGCTTCCCGGGTCGGGGGATCGCCCCGACGGATCTCGGGCGCCGGCACGGCGGTGGCGGCAGAACGCAGTTTGGCCGCGAGGCGATCCACGACCTCCTGATAGGCTTCGCTGTCTTCCGTGTAGCGTCCGAACTTGTCGTGGCCCGATCCGCGGGTGAAGTAGGCGCCCTTGGGGTGAACGCCGGGAAGGGTCCGGTATGGGATGTTGTCTCCGTCCACGTCCAGATACCGGTAAAAGGTCTCCATCTCCTCCAGCTCCTCGGCGGAGAGGACCTTCCCCCGGTCGGGGCGGTAGTCGGCGTTCCACTCGAGGCGGGGGATCATCCAGTCGTTCATCCCGATGTCCAGACCCGACACAAGGAACACCGGGGTCTGGAAGCGCTCCGCCAGATCGAAGGCCGCCACGCTGAACTCGAAGCACTCGGCAGGATCCGCAGGGTAAAGGCAGATGTGCTTGGTGTCCCCGTGGGATGCGTACGCCGTGAGGAGGAGGTCCCCTTGCTGGGTGCGCGTGGGCATACCCGTCGAGGGGCCGGTACGCTGCACGTCCACGAAGACGGAAGGCACCTCAGCATAGTAGGCCAGACCGATGAACTCGCTCATGAGGTCGATGCCGGCCCCGCTGGTGGGCGTAAAGGCCCGGGCTCCCATCCACCCCGACCCGATGACCATGCCCGCCGCGGCCAGTTCGTCTTCCGCCTGCAGAATGCAGTACCGGTTCTTGCCCGTCTCCGGATCCACCCGGAATCGCTGGCAGAACTCCTTGAAGTAATCCATCACTGACGTGGCGGGCGTAATGGGATACCACGCGCCCACCGTCGCGCCGGCGTACAGCGCACCCAGCGCGGTGGCGGCATTGCCGGTGACGAGAACCTTGTCCGCCGTGGCGTCCATACGCTCGACGCGGGCGGGGAGGGGACAGTCGAAATGCTCGCGAGCGTACGTGTAGCCCATCTCGATGGCAACGAAGTTGGCGTTGAGGAGGTGTTCCTTGCGGCCGAACTTCTCCCGGATCATCTCGCGCACCACCTCCATGTCGACGTCCAGGAGGGCCACCAACGCGCCCACGTAGGCGATGTTGCGGAGGAGGATGCGGGCGCGGGCGCTGTCGAAGGCTTCGGCGCACATGCGGGCCAGCGGGATCCCCAGGAAGGTCACGTCGTCCCGCATGAGCTCGGCCGGCAGGTCGCGCGTCGAGTCGTAGAGCACCCATCCTCCCGAAGCCACCTCGGCGATGTCCCGTTGGTAGCTCTGGGCGTTCATGGCCACCATCACCTGGAAGTCGGGGCTGCGGGCCGTATAGCCGTCCCGATTTACCCGGATCTCGTACCAGGTGGGAAGACCCTGGATGTTGGACGGAAAGACGTTCTTGCCCGACACCGGGATCCCCATGCGGAAGAGGGCCTGGAGAAGCAGGCCGTTGGCGCTCGCCGAGCCGGTGCCGTTCACCGTTCCCACCTTGAGGGCAAAATCGTTCACTCCGGGCGTGCTCATTCCGGCCACCCCGAATGTCCCGCGTAGGGAATGAGGAGCTCGAACTTCTGCATGTCCCACGCCGCCGTGGGGCAGCGTTCCGCGCATAGCCCGCAGTGCACGCACAGGTCCTCGTCCTTGACCATCACCCGGCCTGTCTGGGGAAGGTCCTCGGAAACGAAGAGGGGTTGGTCCAGGTTCTCCGCGGGGGCGAGAAGTCGTTGGCGAAGATCGTCTTCCTCTCCGTTCTCGGTGATGGTGAGGCAGTGCAGCGGACAGACGTCGATACACGCGTCGCACTCGATGCAGAGCCGTGCCTCGAACTCGGTCTGGATGTCGCAGTTGAGGCAGCGCTGAACTTCCCGGGCCGTCTCTTCTACGTTGTAGCCCAGCTCAGCCTCCACGTTGATGGCCCGCAGCCGGTCCTCCAGATCCAGGTACCGCATGGGGGTGCGCTGCGCCGGGTTGTATTCGTTGGCGTAGCTCCACTCGTGCATCCCCACCTTCTGGGAGATGAGGTTCATCCCGTAGGGCGGGCGCTGATCCAGGGGGATCCCGTGACAGTGGTTATGGATGGAGATGGCCGCCTGGTGCCCGTGCTCCACCGCCCAGATGATGTTCTCCGGCCCCCACGCCGCGTCGCCGCCGAAGAAAACTCCAGGAAGGGTGCACTGGTGCGTCACCCGGTCCACCACGGGCATGTCCCACTCGCCGAACTCGATGCCCATGTCCCGCTCGATCCAGGGGAAGGCGTTCTCCTGGCCGATGGCCAGGATCACATCGTCGGCGGGGATGAACACCTCTTCGATGGGGTAGGCCTTGGTGCGTCCGCTCTCCGGATCCTCGCGCCACTCCACGATGGCGAACTTCATCCCCTTGAGGACTCCGTCCTCCACCACAAACTCCTTGGGGGCGTGGTACTCGAGCACCTCGATGCCTTCCTCTTCGGCGTCCTCCAGCTCCCAGTCCGAGGCTTTGAAGTCCTTGCGCCCGCGGCGGGCCATGACCTTCACATCCTTGCCCCCCAGGCGCTTGGCCGTCCGGCAGCAGTCCATGGCGGTGTTGCCCACGCCGATGACCAGCACCCGCTCCCCGATGCTGTCCACGTGCTGGAAGGCCACGCTCTCCAGCCAATCGATGCCGATGTGGACGTTGGGAGAGTCCCAGCGGCCGGGAAGTTTGAGATCCTTCCCCCGGGGCGCTCCCACGCCCACGAATATGGCGTCGAACCCGCCGTTCTCATACAGGTCGCGCAGGCTGGCCACGGGGGTCTCCAGGTGCACCTCCAGACCCATGTCCACGATGAAGCCGATCTCCTCTTCCAGGACCCGCTGGGGAAGGCGGAAAGCCGGGATGTTGGTCAGCATGAGACCGCCCAGCTTGTCGTGCTTCTCGTAGAGCACCACCTCGTAGCCCAGGGGCAGGAGGTCGTTGGCCACCGTGAGAGAGGCGGGGCCTCCCCCGATGAGGGCAACGCGCTTGCCGTTCTTCTCATCGGGGATCTTGGGAAGGCGGTGATGGACCGACTCACGCAGGTCGGCCGCGACCCGCTTGAGGCGGCAGATGGCTACCGGTTTGCCGTCGATGCGGGTGCGCCGGCACGCCGGCTCGCAGGGGCGGTCGCAGGTGCGTCCCAGGATCCCCGGAAAGACGTTGGACTGCCGGTTCACCATGTAGGCGTCGGTATAGCGACCCTGGGCGATGAGGCGAATGTATTCGGGGACGTTGGTGTGGGCGGGACAGGCCCACTGACAGTCCACCACCCGGTGGTAATACTGGGGATCCCGGGTGTTGGTAGGCTTCATGCGTCGGACTCCTGGTGGTCGAATGGCGGTCGTGCGAGAACGCCGAACCCCACCGGTTCCCGAAGCGGCCAGCACACGCCTGGCGGCTCCGAGCGGCGAGAGGGTCGGTCATGATGCCGCCCCCGGGAAGCCTCCGCAAGCCAGGGCCGCAGGAAGGGGCCTGCGACGCACCATCTCCCGATGAAGGACTCGCCGTCAGTTGGCTTCGAAAACGGTGTTCTCCACCACCTGCAGATAGGAAAGAGTACGATCCGCGGCGGCCGCCTTCAGCGAATCATAGTAGAAATCGCCCGAATCGATGCGCTCATTGGGGTTGGACTTGTTCAGACCGGCGATGAGCATGCCATGGATGGTGGGGTGGTACCAACTGCGCACCCGATCCAACTCTCCGGCGAGGATGATGCCGTCCCAGTTGAAGAGGTACCCGGGGCGAAAGCGCCCCGTCACGATGAGAACGCCCCGCCCCCACCACAGGTGAGCCGTGAGATTGCCCTGGTAGCGGATCAGCGGGAAGGAGTCACTGGGCAGGAGGCCGAAGTTGGGCAGGGATCCGTCGAACTCGACGGGAAAGTTGGGGTCGCTGAGGATATCCCAACGAATGCCCGCCGTATCGTATACCTCCGAGAAGCCGGAATAGCTCTCATCTTCGGGGTCGGGAACGCCGCAGTACGTGCCGCCGCTCCGGGTGCGTACCTTGCCTCCTGTAGCCACCGCGTACACTCCCGTGGATCCTCCGGTGGAGCAGTCCAGGCTGTCGGCATAGTTGAGTCCGCTCACCTCGGCGCTGCTGCGAATCTCCAGATTCCCCCCGGTGATGAGGATGGCGGCCTTGTGGGGAACGGGGGAGATGCGGTGCCAGGCGTAGGTGCCGACGACCCGCTTCGCCGGAATGGACGGGTTGCGGATGTCGGTAACGGTCCCTTCGGAGCGCACATAGTACAGGTGGTTGCGGGAATCCTTTTCCAGGACTTTCCGGGTCGTGATGGTGGCCACGCCGTTGCCGATGGCGTAGCTCACCGAATCCCCCACCTGCCCGATCTGCTCACCCAGGAAGCGCTCCAGGCCGGCGCGGGCCACCACCAGGGCCTCCTCTCCCTGCTGGGCCTGGTCGGCCAGGGTGAACTCGGTGGCCACCAGCTGGTAGCCGGCGGCCC
The DNA here is from genome assembly GCA_046756305.1 of Gemmatimonadota bacterium. GTDB lineage: Bacteria > Gemmatimonadota > Gemmatimonadetes > Longimicrobiales > Gaopeijiaceae > JBHHWB01. The sequence goes on along the minus strand of JBHHWB010000005.1, from coordinate 58,664 downwards.
CGAGCACGCCGATGGCAAACAGGAGAAAGACCACCGTGGCGAGGGCGAAGCCGCCCTCGGTGCCCCCCGACGGTCCCGGCGCCCGCCTCATCGCGCGTTCCTCAGGAATACGTTCACGGACCATCCGTAGACGATGGGATCCCGGCCTCCCGAGGGCGCCGCCTTGCGCGCCTCGGCCACAATGCGCACCGCGTCGATGCTCTGGAGGCTTCCTCCCGTCACGCTGCTCGCATAGAAAGGGCCGCCCGTTCGGTACTGGAAACCCGCCGTGGAATCCATTCCCGTTGCGAACTCCACCAGGGTGTCGCCGTAGATGCCCCGATAGAGGCCGATGGTCGTGGAGTCGAGCGCCGACGTGCGCAGCGCGTAGGTAGTCTCCCGGAAGATCTGGAGGATGGTGCCGGCCGGCGGCAGGCTCCCGTACAGGTTCGACAGCTTTTTCATGCGGTGGAACTCGGCCGTGGCCCCCACCGTGTCGGCGCCCGCCGCATAACAGTTGGTCGCGGCCTGGGCCGTCCCCCCATCGATGTCCGACCACGTCGCGTTATAGTAGCTCCACGTGTTGGTGGTGTCGTTGAGAACGACGATGCCTCCCACTTCGTCGGTGTCCAGCTCGTCCTCGCCGCCCTCGAATTGCACATAGGCGAAACTGCCGGACGTGGCGCACACGGCGGCCATCACCATGGGCGAGCGGATCACGACGGAATCGGGCTGCGCCACCACGATGCCCCCGCGGGACACGGAGCGCAGGTCGCCGGCGATCATCCCGGTGACGGTGCGGGCGTTGTCATGGGCTCCCACCCGCTCGTATTGCAGACCGTAGGTCTCGCTCTGCACCAGGAAGACGGTGCCCACCATGACGAGCAGAATCGATGCCAGCGTGGTGGACACGATGGCCTCGATGAGGGTGAAGCCGCCCCTGTCGGATCCTGTTACCAGGGCGCCGAGACGTAAGAGGTGCGTGCGTGAGTGGGGCCGTCTCCCGTCACGGGCGTCATGGTGACGTCTACCTGATAGAGCACGGCCGTGACCAGGCTTACGGTGGCGGAGCGTGCGTACGGAGTCCCCTCCACCGCCACGGTATCGGCGACGGTTCCCGTGGAGAGGGAGTCGAAGGGGGTGGCTTCCAGCGAGTCGAGCAGTTCCTGGGCCAGGACTACGATTTCCGATTTCTTGGCCGAATAGATCATGCGCTGGTTCAGGCTGGTGCCCAACTGGATCACCATGAGGACGCCCAGAGCGAAGATGAGGAACGCCCCGATCACCTCGATGAGGGTGAAGCCCGCCCGACCTGCCGCACGCCTCGAGCATCCCCGCCCTACCACTCCTCGACCTTGGAAGCGCCCATGGCGTTGAAGTACACGCGGTACTCCACCGTACCCGCCTGGAAGCGCGCTTCTCCCACCGACCCGAACGCGTTCTTGAGGTCCGCGACACCCCTGGAGGTGAAGAGCACCGTATCCCCGCGCATGCGCAGGTCCACGCCGGTCAGGTCGATGTCGGCGTTCACACCGAACCTGCGACGGGTTAACTCCGTGCCGGACTGCTGCATGACCACCGTGTACCAGCGTGACCCCTCGTAGAAGCGGATGGCCACCGGCTCCCGCGCGCGCAGGGCGGCGGATCGGGCCAGGCGGAGATCCTGTGCGAATACCTGAGCCGCCCTCTGGGCGGACATCTTGTAAAGATATCCGTTGAACGCCACCGCCGCGAAACCCAGGGAGAGGGAAGCAATGGTGAGCACAACGGTGAGTTCGAGAAGGGAAAAGCCCTTCCGCACCGATGGGAAAGTGGAGTACGTGGACAGATTCACGCTGTCGCGGGATTCCTGACTCGGGGTGTGTGGGTGAATGGGTATCTTTAAGATTCCATCAACCGGCGCCAAGTACAATAAAGACGTTTTCCTCCCCCCTCGTGTTGCGGGACCTGGCACCTCCGCGGACGGGAGGCTACCCTGCTGCAGCAGGGAACACCCCATGCGGGTCTGGGCCTTTACCCGGAAAGGAGACGATGAGAAAGCCAGCTTCGGCGATGCAAGGAGCCGCCCTCCTCCTTTTCAGCTTCGCCCTCGGCACCCCGGCGTCGGGCCAGGAGGGCACGGCGCTGCGCGCCCATCTCGATCTCGAGCCCTCCGGCATGGTCACCGGCGTCCTGGACGGGAGCGCCACGGCCGTGGGCGGCGGCGCCCTCCTCTCCCTGGGCGGCCCTGTGGCCTTCGGAGGGGAGGGCTGGCTCTTTACCGGAGGGCTCGACCTTGACGGAGCCGAAGGCGGAACCGGCCTGCGACTGCACATGGCCTACGCAGGCGTCTCGACCCGGATCCGCCTCCTGCGCCGGAACCGCCTGACCCTGGACGCAAGAGGCCTCCTGGGCGCCGGCAACGCCCGCGTTCAACTTGCGGTGGTGGGCGCGGAAATCGCCTCGGACAACTTTCTGGTCGCCGCTCCCGCGCTGGGCCTCCGCTACCGCCTCCGCAGCCCCGTCTCCCTTCTGGCGGCGGCCGGATACCGGTTCGCCGTGGGCGTCGAAGACCTTCCCGGTGTCCTTCCCGGCCAACTGGAGGGCTTCACCCTCTCCGTCGGCCTTTCTTCACGCCTCTTCTGAAGCGGGGGCCGCGTCTGCCCACCGGCGCGAGGCACGCGCACAGCCGTGCCGATCGGCGCTTTCCCGCCGCGCCGGGCCGAGCCCCCCACCTCCGACCCCACGTACGACTATGCCCGGCGCAGAACCCACCTTGCCAGATATTTTCATTGACAATGTCCAATGTGCATATATTATTTACGACAATCACCCCACATAATCACGCATTGACCTGGAGCCCCCGGGGGGAGGCGTATTGTCGTGGCAAGAAAGAATGGGAAGACGGAGGAGAAAATCCGCGCCGCCGTTGAGGCCGAGATCAAGCGGAACCCCTCGGCGACGGTGGACCAACTATGGGAAGTGGCCAAAAGCATCAGCCCCGCCGTGGGCCGGCTGACCAAGCGACAATTCCACGCCCGCTATCCGCTCCAGATCAAGCGCAAGCTCGCCCCGCCCCGGAAGCGGAAAGCACGCAAGACCTCCGGCCGCCGCAGGGCCGCGCCGGCCAAGCCCACGGCCGTCCGGGACGAGGTTCGCGCGGTCTTCCTGAAGTTCGCGTCCGACCTGGCCGCCGCGGAGACGCGCAAGGATGTGGTGAAGGTGGTGGCCGGCGTCGACCGCTACGTGGACCAGGCCCTCGCCGCCACCGGCAAGGGTTAGGCGCCACCCGCTCAGGCTGCGGAAGCCCCTCGCTCAGGCTGCGGGCATCCCCGGCTCAAGCCGCCGGGGCCACCTTCCCCGCCAGGGAGATGAGCTCCCGCACCGCCACCGAAGAGGCAGCCAGCCCCGGCGCGTCTTCCGCCTGCAGGTCGCTGAGGACCGCCTGAAAGCGCCGGACCGCCGGAGCCTCTCTGTCCATGAGCTCTTCCAGGGCCGACGCTCCACCCCCCTCGGCGCCGCCGCGGACCACAGCGGCGGCCAGGCGGCGATGAGCCCGGGAGAGGTCGTTGAGAAGGAGCTGCACCGCCCGCTGCTCCCACTGGTCGTCACCCGCGGCCTCCACGGTGATCTGCTGGAGCCAGGGGATCTGAAATACTTCCGAGATCCGGTAATAGACCCTGGCCACTGAACTCACGTCTTGCCGCGTACGGCGGGCGATGGCGGCGATCTCCAGGAGCTGGTCCAGGAAGCGAAGGGTGATGAGCTCGCTGGAGAACGCTTCGTCGGCGCCCAGCTCGCGGATCTCCTCCACCCGCTTCAGGAAGAGGTCCCGGTCCCTGCCGGCGACAAGGTCGCCGAAGGAGCCCCGCAGCGTCTCCAGAGGCTTCAGGTTCTCCTTCACCACCCGGGCGGGAGACTCTTCGGCGTCCACGTTGCTCAACACCCAGCGTGTGGTGCGCTCCAGCACTCGCGTCAGTCCCAGGAGCCACCGATACGCCACGCGCGTGTCCATGGCCTGCTCCTGGGCGGCCATCCTGCGAAGCAATGCCTGGTGGCCGGCCAGACGGGAGGCGATGAGCCAGGCACGCACCACTTCCTCGGCGCTGGCACCCGTGTCGCGCATGACGCGATGGACGAAGGCGGCCCCCATGAGGTCCACCAACTCGTTGGTCACCTGGCAGACCACGATCTCCCTTCGCAGCCTGTGCTGCTCCAGGTTTTCCTTTCCGGCCGTCTTCACGGCCCGGGTGGGAAAGTACCCCGTGAGGTAGGGCTCGACGAAGGCATCGTCGGCCAGGCCCCCGGCCAGGAGCCGGGATTTGACCGCCAGCTTCGCGTATGCCAGGAGGACGCACAGCTCCGGCCGGGTGAGGGTCTGTCCTTCCTCTCTGCGCTCCACCAGGACGTCCAGGGTGGGGAGTCCTTCGGCGGCCCGGTCCAACTCCCCGCTCTTTTCCAGGGAGAACATGAGGTCCCGGAAGTCGTCCTCCGCCGCCCCCACGCGCAGCAGATCCAGGGAGATGGCCAGGCTCTGGGAGCGGTTGTGATCCAGTACGTGCTCCGCCACCGACTCGGTAAGTTCCTCCAGAAGTTCGTTGCGGGCCTCCTCACTGAGGCGTCCATCACTCACGGCGGGTGCCAGGAGAATTTTCAGATTCACCTCGTGATCCGACATATCCACGCCGCCCGAGTTGTCCAGGGCGTCGGTGTTGATGCGGCCCCCACCCAGAGCGAACTCGATGCGGGCCCGCTGGGTGAACCCGAGGTTGCCGCCCTCTCCGACCACCTTGCAGCGCAGCATGGGCACGTCCACCCGCACCGCATCGTTGGAGGGGTCGCCGGCGTCGTTGTGGCTCTCCGTCGCTGATTTTACGTAGGTGCCGATCCCCCCATTCCAGAGCAGCTCCACGGGGGCGCAGAGCACCGCCCGCACCAGCGCTTCGCCGTCGAGAACCTCCGGGACGTTCTCGTCCAGCCCCAATGCCGCCCGCGCCCGGGGCGTGAGCTCCACCTCCTTGGCGCCGCGGGGGATGATCATCCCGCCCTCGCTCAGCGCGGACCGGTCGTAGTCGTCCCAGCTCGAGCGTCCCATTTCGAAGAGGCGCTTCCGCTCGGCGAAGCTGGCGGCGGGATCCGGATCGGGATCGATGAAGACGTGCCGGTGGTCGAAGGCGGCCACCAGCCGGATCTGCTCAGAAAGAAGCATCCCGTTCCCGAAAACGTCGCCGCTCATGTCCCCGATGCCAGCGACGGTAAAGGGCTCGCGCTGGATGTCCTTATCCATCTCCCGGAAGTGCCGCTTGACGCTCTCCCACGCGCCGCGGGCCGTGATCCCCACCGCCTTGTGGTCGTATCCGTGGGAGCCCCCCGACGCGAAAGCGTCGCCCAGCCAGAAGCCGTACTCGGCGGAGACGCCGTTGGCGACATCCGAGAAGGTGGCCGTGCCCTTGTCGGCGGCCACCACCAGATAGGGGTCGGGTTCGTCGAAGGACACCACGCCGGGGGGTGGGACCGTACGGCCCTCGGCGTCGAGATTGTCGGTGATGTCCAGGAGTCCGCGGATCAGGGTCCGGTACTGCTCCTTCCCTTCTTCGAAGCGGGCCTCCGGATCCCGAGGCAGGAGGCGCGGCACGAAGCCGCCCTTGGATCCGCCGGGAACGATGACGGCATTCTTGACCACCTGGGTCTTTACCAGGCCCAGGATCTCCGTACGAAAGTCGTCGGGCCGGTCGCTCCACCGGATCCCGCCCCGGGCGACCCGGGCGCCACGGAGGTGGACCCCCTCCATGCGCGCCGAATGGACCCACACCTCATAGACGAGCCGGCTGCTGCGCAGCACGTCCAGCTCGGCGCATGCGAACTTGAAGGATACGTAGGGAACGCCCCCTGACCGGAAGGAGGGTGTACGCCCTCCGTGGCGGTAGAAGTTGGTCCGCTGCGTCGCCAGAATCAGCTCTTCCAGGCGGCGGAGCGCCCGGTCATCGGCCAGGGAGGAGACACTCTCCAGCGAGCCGTGGAAGGCGTCGCAGATATCCTTTCCTGCTGCCAGGCGCTCCTCCACGGTGGCGTGGGCCTCGGGGTCGAAGCGCGTCTCGAAGAGCTCGAAGAGTTCTCTCGCCAGCCCCGGGTAGCGTACCAACGCCGAAGGGAGGGAAAGGCGACTGGGCACGGCTCCGATCTGGAAGGCATACCCCACGTACGCCCGCAGCACGTCCACCTCGCGCCAGTGCAGCCCGGCGGTTAGGACGAGACGGTTCATGGTGTCGTTGATGGCGTCCCCGCACCGCACCATGAGGATGGTCTCCGCCAGCAGCGCGCCGCGACCCTCCACATCCAGAGGGCGCCCCTCTCCGTCCTGGACGGCAAAAACGTACAGGGCAAAGCGCCCGTCTTCCCCTCCGATTTCGAAGGGATTCACCGCGATGACGCGGAGCCCGGCGTTTTCCAGGATCGGCATGAAGTCGGAAAGAACCAGCTCTTCGTCTTGCAGGAAGACCTTGAGCTCCGTCACGTCCACGGCGCCCAGAGCGGCGGCCGAGCGGTCACGATTCGCAAGCGATATGGAGATCTTGCGTCCGTCGGCCTGCATGGCCTCGAGTTCCAGGATGTCGTCCACGGCGACCAGCGGGTCGGTGGCGGCCTGGTACTCGGCGCTGAAGGTGTCCCCGTAGCGGCGGGCCAGGCGCCGGGCCGCATCAGGGGGCCGCACACGCTCCAGTCCCTCCTGCACCCGGTCCACCCACGTGCGGGCGATTTCCCGGATGACCCCCTCCACTTCCTCCCGGCGCACCGCCTCCACCCGCTCCTGGGGAGCGCCCACGTAAAAGTGGAGGCGCGCCTGGTCGCCCTCGCCCAGAGCCAGGTGGTAGTTGAGGACCTCCCCGGAGAAGATGTCCACCAGCGCGGCCTCGATGGCGCGCCGCACGCTGCCCGAGAACTTCTCCTTAGGCAGGATCACCATGACGGAGACGCCGCGGCGCAGAGGGTCGGGGCGGAGGCTTACCCGCACCCCGGACGTGTGATACGAGGTGAGGATGGTGCGTACATCTTCCGCAATCTCCTCCGCCGAAGCCAGGAAAATCTCTTCCTTGGGGAGGGAGTTGAAGATCGTGATGATCTCCTTGAAATCATGGGATCCCTCGCCCACGCCCGCCTCGTCCAGGATGTGGCGCAGCTTCCGCCGCAGGATGGGGATGTTTTCGGCGTCCTCGGCGAATGCCTTGGAGGTGAAGAGCCCCAGGAAGCGATGCTCTCCCACGATGCTGCCGTCGGGAGCGAGCTTCTTGATCCCGATGTAGTCCATGCGGGCTCGGCGGTGAACCGTGGACTCGGCGTTGGCCTTGCTCACCATGAGGATGGGTCCCGACACCACCACGTCCCGCAGGCTCTCGTCCAGATCCTCGATGGGCACGGGAGCGGCATAGGTGGACCGCCTCTCGTCGCGGAGGACTCCCAGCCCCGATCCCTCCTCCACCACGATGGCACGCCCGGTACCGTCGTCGGCATCCACGATGTCGTAGGCGCGGTAGCCGAGGAAGACGAATCCGCCGTCGCGGAGCCAGCGCAGGAAATCCTGGATCTCGTGGATCTCTTCCCGGCGATCTTCCAGCGTGGCCGCCCTCTCTGCGAGCTCGGTGACGACTTCGTTCACGGCGTCGATCATGGCCCCGAAGTCGTCGGTGGCGCGCATGACGTCTTCCAACCGGCTCTGCAGCTCGGCGCGGATCTGATCCAGGCGGTCCGCCTCGGTGACCCGGGCCACCTCGCAGTGTACCAGCGATTCACGGGTGTCGCCCAGCGCCGACGGCCCTACGGCAACCACCTCTCCGCCATCGTCCCGCTCCACCGTGAGCACGGGGTAGACGATGTGCTCGATGGCCAGGTCCTGGGCGTGGAGGAACTCCCGGATGGTGTCTACAATGAAAGGACGCTCCGAAAGGTTCGTCCTCACTACCGACACAGGGGCATACCACCCTTCCGTATCCACATCGGGGTTGACCACCTCGACGTCCACCCGGTCCGGCCGGCTGCGACGGAGGAAATCGTAAGCCGCAAGGACGAGGCGGGTCAGATCGTCGGTGCTCCGCTCGTGAAGGAACTCGGGAGGAGCTTTGGAGAAGAAGATCTCGGCGAAGGTCACCGCCAGTTCCGCGTCCTGCCCCTCTCTGAGATGCCCGATCTGGCGACAGACGGCATCAACGGTGGGCGAGTCACTGCGCAGGCGGCGAACCGCCGATTCTGTGGTGTCGCTCATGGATCCTGTGGAGGGCGCCGCGGCCCTCCACCTGTGGGAGGTCCGAGTGGATCGGGAATGGCACGTAAAATATCCATTCTCGGCCCGCAGAGAAGGATTTTTTAGAAGACTCGTCACAATGCCGACTGAATTCCCTGAAGGAGGCTTGGCAGCTACTTTCGCGTATGCGCCTCGTTCATCTCGCCGACGTCCACTTCGACGCTCCCTTCGCGGGCCGCTCCGCATTCCTGCGTCACCGCCTTCAGGAGGCGGCCCGCCAGGCGTTTCGCAGCGCCGTGGATCTGGCCTTCGCCGAGGCGGTAGACGCGGTGGTCATCTCCGGTGATCTCTTCGACAGCCGTGACCTCTCCTTTGCCACGGAGCGCTTCCTCCTCGGGGAGGCCCGCCGGCTGGCGGCCCGAGGCATCTCCCTCATCTACGCCACCGGCAATCACGACCCGGGCGGAGCGGGAGGGGTCCGCGCCCTGGAGTGGCCCGAGAACGTGACGGTGGCCGCCGGCCCTGCGCCGGTCCGTGTCGACATCACGCGCCCGGACGGAACCATCGTGGGCACGGTCACCGCGGCGGGCCACGATTCCCCGGAAGTCTCCGACGACCTCTCCCTGGCTTTTTCTCCCCCGGCGGGCCCGGGGCCCCACGTTGCCGTTCTTCACACCCAGGTCCAGACCTCCCGGGGCGCCCAGGCCCATGACCGCTATGCCCCGTCGGAGCTCACCCACCTCCGTCGCGCCGGCTTCCATTACTGGGCTCTGGGCCACATCCACATTCCTCAGGAACTGTCCCATGACCCGCCGGTGGTCTATTCCGGATGCCTTCAGGGACGGAATCCCGGGGAAACGGGTCCCAAGGGCGCCTATGTGGTGGACCTCACCGACCCCCTGGCGCCGGAGATGTCCTTCCGCCCGCTGGCGCCGGTGCGCTGGGAAACCCTGGAGGTGCACGGTCTCCAGGAGGCCTCCTCCCTGGAGAGCCTGGCCAGGGTCGTGGGGGACGCCTGGGCCCGGGCCCGCACGGCGGACCCGGGCGCACCCGGGGTGGAGTGGGCCGTACGGGTGGTCCTTCAGGGACCGTCTCCCCTGTGGGGCGAACTCCAGCGGCCGACGCAGCGCGAGGAACTGGCGCACGAGTTGGAGGACCTGCCCGGCGCCATCCACGTGGAGGTGCGGGCGCGCGGGCTCCACCCCGTCTTCGATCCGGTGGACCACCGCGACCGGGTGGACGCCCTGGGAGAGACCCTTCGCCTCCTGGAAGAGGTTCTCCAGGGGAGCCTACCCCCCAATGGCGGTCCCGGGGAGAGCGACTGGCCTGCCTTTCTCGATTCGGTGACGGTGGAGGATCTGGCCGTCTCCGGCCTCACGGGGGCGGGAAGGACGCCGACGGACCCCGACGCGCTGCGGGCGTACATCCGCCGCGTCCTGGACGGGGCCGAGGGCGAGGTGGTCCGCCGCTTCCTCCGCGCCACCCAGGGAGGAGGGGGATGAGGTTCGAATCCTTCCACGTGAAGGCGTTCGGGGGCCTGCGGGACCGGACCTCGGGCGAGTCCGGCCTGGGCGGCCTGGTGGTGGTCTACGGCCTCAACGAGGCGGGCAAGTCCACGCTCTTCCATTTCCTCTCCACCCTCCTCTACGGATTCGAACCCGCGAAGCTCGAGAGGCACCCGTACGCTCCCTGGGGCGGTGACCCCATCGAGGGAGAGGCGGAACTGGCCCTGGACAGCGGCGCCGGAATCCGGGTGCGGCGCCGCCTCGCCGGCACCCCCGCCGCATGGATCACGGTGGAGGAGGAGACGCGGAAGTTCGCGAACCAGCCTCTGGAGTGGACCGGCGATGTGGACCGGAAGCTCTTCCGGCAGGTCCACACCATCCATCTTCCCAACCTCTCGGATCTGGGCGGGGGTAGAGGTGGCGACGAGGCGTGGCAGAGGATCCAGGACCAACTCCTGGGAAGCATGGGCGCTCAGGACCTTCGTCCGCCACGGGAGGTGGCCCAGGAACTCGAGGGTGAGGCCGACCAGCTCTGGCGCACCACCCGGCGGGGAAAGCCCCGCCTGCGGGAGATGCGCAGACGGCTGCACGAGCTTCAGCGTGCCCGCAAGGAGGCCCGAAAGCGGGACCGCGCCATCCGGGAGATGGACCGGGAACGGAGGGCGCTGGAGGAGGAACTGGCGGCGTTGAAGGAACGCCGCTTCGGAGCGGAGGAGGAGCTGGGGCGCCTGCAGCGCCTGGGAGCCCTGCGCCGGAAGCTGGATCAGATCTGCCGCCTCCGGGATGAGGCTGGCGACCCGGAAGAGCTGAAAGGCCTCCCCGAAGACCCCGGCAGTGTCCTCGCGCACCTGGACGAAGAGATCCGGAAGGCGGAGCGGGACCTGGCCGACCTGCACTTGCAGATCGCAGGCCGCGAGGCGGATCGGGATGCTTTCCGGGACGAGCACAAGCGGCTTCTTGGGCTGGCGGCTGAGATCCAGCGCTTCCACAACGCGGCCGCCTCCCTGGCCGGCGGGCGGGACGAGCTGCGGACCGTGGAGGAGGACCTGGCCGAACTGGAAGAAGAGCTCGACCGACACGCCGTCGAGATCCTCTCCGGGTCATGGCGGGAGCCAGCCGAGGACATCTTCCAGCCCCTCCCCCTGGGGGAGGTGGAGGAGCTGGTCACGCGGGCCCGGAACCTGGAACAGGAGATCCGCGAGCGGGAAGCCCGGGCGGCCGAGGGAGGCGGGGGCGCGGCGTGGCTGGCCGGGGGTGGCGCCCTGGCGCTGGGGGGCCTGGCGATCCTCGTCATCGGCATGGCGAGAAAGGACCTCCTCGTCATGGTGACGGGGAGTGTCCTGGCGGCTCTCGGAGCCGGGGGTGTGGCCTGGGCGCTTCACCACCGCGGCGGGAGATCCGGCGGCCCCGCAGACATGGCCCGGCGGGAACGCGCCGCCGTACTGCAACGTCTGGCAGCCGTCCTTGAGGACCTGCCAATCCGCGAGGAACTCCTGGAAGCTCCCACTCCCCGCCTTCCCCATACCCTGGAGCGGCTCCGGGACCTGTTCCGCCGCCGGCAGAGGGAAAGGGAAGCGCTCCGGGAGCTGCGCCGCTCCCTCCAGGAGATGGACGAGGCCGCCCGTGCCCTTCTCGCCGCGCTGGGCCGGGAGGAAGGCACGCCGTCCGTGCCGCCGCCCCGGGAGTTGGCCGCCGCCCTCCTGGAGGAGCTCCACGCGGCCGAGACCCTCAACACCCGGGCCGCCGAAGCCACCCGCACCCTGGCCGGGGACCTCTATCCTCGCCGCGAGAGGCTCCAGGCGGAGAAGGAGGCGGCGGAACGGCAAGCGGAGGCACTCCGCCGACGCCTCGCCGGGTTGGGCGACGGGGATCCGGAGCGGGGCGCCGAGGTGGCGGTCCGCCGCCTCCGGGCCCTCCGCATGGCCCGGGAGCGCGAGGAGGAGCTGGCGGATGAGGTCCCGGACCTGGAAGCGCGCAGGACTGAGCTGAAGGAGGCCCAAGCACGCGGTTTATTCGTGGGCGCCAGCGAGGACGAAATGCATCGCAGATCCCGCGCCATCAGCGAGATCTCCGAACAGATCGAGACCGTGGGGCGCGGGATCACGAAACTCGACAGCGAGATGGAGCACCTCCTGGAGGAACCCACCGTAGAAGCCGTGGCAAGCGAGATCCTCGCCCTGGAAGAGGAGATGCAGGAAGTCGCCGAGGAGCGGGACCGGCTCTGGCTCCTGGCCCGCATCGTGCGCGCCGCCGACGCACGTTTCAGGGAGGCCCACCAGCCCGACGTCCTGCGCCGCGCCGGAGAACGCTTCTCGGCCCTCACCGGAGGCCGCTACACCGGGCTGACTCTGGACGGCGAACCGGGAAGCGAGGTCCTTCACACGATGGGCCCCCATCTCCCGGTTCATCTTCCCCTCGCGCCGCCCATCTCCACGGGAACGAGGGAGCAGGCCTACCTGGCCCTTCGCCTTGCCGTGGTGGACCACCTCAATCCGGAAGGGGAGCGCCTTCCCATCTTCCTCGACGAAGCCCTGGTCAACTGGGATCCGGAGCGCCGCGCCCGCGGCCTGGATCTTCTGGCGCAGGTCGCGGACTCCCGCCAGATCTTCGTCTTCACCTGCCACCCCCACCTGCGGGACGACCTCGTGGGGCGAGGGGCCTCCCTGGTGGAAGTGTGACCGTGGCTCCCACAGGCGGCGCCGACGGCGGCCTTCCCATCCACGTGCGGCTCATGGGACCGGACCCGGGTCCCGAAGTGGAAAGCTTCATCCTCCTCCACGGGTACGGCGGATCGTCGTTCTCGTGGCGCTTCTGGGCCCCCCGCCTCGCACAGCGCGGGCACGTCGTCCTGGTGGATCTCAAGGGCTTCGGATTGGCTCCCCGGCCCCGGGACGACGCCTATGGCCCCCGCGATCACGCGCACCTGGTGGTGCGCTACATCCTGGAACGGGACCTTGCCAACGTCACCCTGGTGGGACATTCCCTGGGCGGGCTCGTGGCGCTCCTCGCAGCTCTGGATCTCCTGAATGGGGGCGCGGCGGCGGAGCCGGACCGGATGGGCGCACAGCCGCCCAGCATATCGCGTCTTATCCGCCTCGTGTCCGTCTCGGGCGCGGCCTATCCCCAGAAGCTGCCGCCCTTCGTCGCCGTGGCGCGCCGCCGCCGCCTGAGCAGGATCCTCTTCGCCCTCACGCCCAAGCGTCTCCTGGTGCGCACCGTCCTCCGCCAGATCGTCTACGATCCGGCCACGGTCACGCGGGAACAGATCGAAGGCTATGCGGCGCCGCTCCGCATTCCCGGCACGGCCGATGCTCTCATCCGCACCGCCCAGCAGATCATTCCGCCCGATGCCGAAGCCTTCATGGCCCGGTACCCCGAGATCCGGGTCCCGGCCCTCCTCCTGTGGGGCCGGGAGGACCGGGTCGTCCCCCCCGAGGTGGGAGAGCACCTCACCCGGGAGCTTCCCCGAGCCCGCCTGGCAGTCCTCGAGGAGTGCGGTCACCTGCCGCCCGAGGAGCGCCCCGACGCCTCCTACTCCGTGCTCGAGGAGTTTCTGGAGGAAAACCCTCTCCACCGCTCCCGCGCCAACGTGTAGAACATCTTCAGTCCCACCCGCACCGACATGAGAGGGGAGCCGGTGATCTTGGATCTTCCCCACGTCCGATCCCCGTGGGGTAGGGGGACTTCCACCACGCGTAGACCGTGGATCACGGCGCGGAGCTGCATCTGCAGCGTCCACCCCCAGTTGCGATCATCCATGGCCAGCGCAACATAGGCGGGCACCCGAATGGCCCGAAAAGGCGGCAGGTCCCGGAAGGCCCGCCCGAAGAGAAGCCGGGAAAGCAGGAGAACGAAACGGTTGCCTAAACGCGCGTGAAGTTGGATTGTGCCTGTGCCCCCCCGTGCGCTCCGGCGCACACCAAGAACCAGATCCGCTTCGCCCCGCGCGATGGGTGCAACCAATTCGGGTATGGCGCCCGGATCGTTGCTTCCATCCGCGTCCAGGAAGACGAGAACGTCGGGAGGCTCCCCATGGCTCAAGAGATGCGCGATGCCGGCCAGACAGGCGGCGCCGTAGCCGGGCTCGTCTTCCCGCACCACCTCGGCGCCGCCGCGCGCAGCCACCTGGGCGGTCGCGTCGGTGGATCCGTTGTCGGCAACCACCACCCGGCTCACCTCCGCGGGCATACGTGCCAGAACGCCGGGGAGCGCCCCCTCCTCGTTGAGGGCCGGGATCACTACCCCGATCCTTCCGGGAAACGACGATGAAGGCCGCTCTCGGCGAAGCTTCTCAGACACGGGGCCACTCTCCCCCACAGGCGCGAGAGGCCTGGCCCGTAATCCTGGCGGCGGGCGTGCTCCAGACCGGACTCCTGGTCGCCCTGGGGTGGTGGCCGAGCGCTACGTACCCGCTGCCGGCTATTCTCATCTTCCTGGGAGCCTTCACCGTGTACCTGGCGGGAGCCTCCCACATCCTGGATCGGGCCGGAGGCGGTGTGCTCATCTGGGTCTTCGCCATCGTCATGCGGTTGGTCTTCCTTCCCCTCACGCCGGAGCTCTCCGACGACATCTATCGCTACCTGTGGGACGGCCACGTGCAGCTCTCGGGTGTGAACCCTTATCTCTACCCGCCGGCCGCCCCGGAACTTGCAACCTTCCGGACCTCCTGGCACGGGTTCGTCAACAATCCCCACGTCTCCACCATCTACCCTCCCTTCGCCCAGATCGCCTTCCTCCTCATCGCCCTTGCCGGCGGCGCCATCCTCCAGGCCAAGCTCCTGTGGATCGGCCTGGACCTCGCCACGGGGTGGGCCCTGGGGCGCATCGCCTACCTCACCGGGCGGAGCCGCCGCCTCACCACCTTCCTCTACCTTTGGTCCCCCCTCCTTCTCGTGGAGGTGGCGTGGAGCGGACACCTGGAACCTCTGGGGATCTTCCCTCTCATGCTCCTCGTGCTCCTGGCCCGGGCACCCCTGGCGGCCGGCGCCGCCGGCGCGCTCTCCGCCCTGGTGAAGTTCGCGCCGCTGGCAGCCGTGCCTCCCCTGACGCGCCGCCTGGGGAGACGGTTCCTCGTAGGGATGGCCGTGACGCTGGTCGTCTTCTATCTACCCTACGCGGGCGCCGGGCGGCACCTTTTCGACGGGCTCCTCACCTACGCGCAGCGCTGGCGTTTCATGGAGGGGCCCTTCGCCCTTCTGGAATCGGTGCTGCCCTACTCGCTGGCCCGCTGGGGCGCCGCCGCCGTGGTCCTGGCGGTCGTGATCTGGACCACGCTGCAGCGCTACCGTCCCGAGCGGGCCCTCTTCTGGATTCTCGGCACGGGGCTCCTCATGTCCCCCACGCTCCATCCCTGGTATGTCCTGTGGATCCTCCCCTTCGCCGCCCTCCGTCTGAGTCGGCCCTGGATCCTCATGACGGGTCTGGCCTTCCTGGGATACTACGGCTACGGCGCCTACAGCCAGGGCGGAATCTGGGACCAACCCGCCTGGATCCGCCTGCTCATGTGGGCCCCGGTGCTCGCCCTGCTCCTCCTGGACGGAGCCCGCCTGTGGAGGGATCGGGTGCCTCTGCGCCAGCCTCTCTCCGAAGAGATCTAGGGCCTGTCCGAGTCATGCAGCGGGCCGCATGCAGTAGGCCGCGCCACGCCATGCCGCGGAGCCCCTCCAGCACGGGAAGGCCGAAACCCACGAGAAAGAGAAGGACGAAGGGCACCGAAGCCCAGTACCCCATGGCCAGGGCAGCGGCGAGGTAGCCGACCATGAGGGCGGCCATGGCGAACTGGGCGGCCAGCTCCGGACCGCATCGGGCATCCCGGTAGAGGCGCCTTCCCCCGCCGCCCGTCTTGGGCGTTCGCCGGAAGGGCTCCTTCACTCCGCAAAGCCCCTTCCATACCGCCCGGGAGACGGGAACCGAAAGGCCCACCCCCACGGCGAGGGTCAGCGGCACACCGGTCACCACCTCCCATAGGCCCCTCCGCCTCCGCCGTCCCGCCGCACCGTAGAAGGCGAGGAAAGGTCCGGTGGCCAACAGGAAAACCAATACATCCAGCGACATGAGGCCGTCCAGCGCCAGGCCGCGCCGGGCCATCGCCGAAGGAAGGAGGAGGACGGCCAGCAGGACCGTCAGAGGGTGGGCCAGGTGGCCCAGAAGGTGGACCGTCGCCTCGGCCTTCACCGGCAAGGGAAGGGAGGAGCGCAGCAGGGTGGGCAGAATCTTGCGCGCCGTTTCCACGCCCCCCTGGGCCCACCGCTGCTGCTGTACGTACAGAGCCTCGACACGGGAGGGGATCTCCGCCGGCACCTCCACATCGTCGAGGTAGACGAAGCGCCACCCCGCCATCTGGGCCCGGTAGCTCAGGTCCAGGTCCTCGGTGAGGGTATCGGACTGCCATCCTCCGGCTTCCTCGAGACAGGTGCGGCGCCACATCCCGGCCGTGCCATTGAAGTTGAAGAAGCGATCCCCAGCGTACCGCCCGCCCTGCTCGAAGGCGAAATGGCCGTCCAGGAGGAAGCTCTGGGCCCGGGTCAGGACGTTTTCTCCGGCATTCAGGTGCCCCCACCGAGCCTGAACCATCCCCACGCCCCGGTCCCGGAAAGGGGGGAGGAGCTTCCGAATCAGCTCCGGCGGCGGCCGGAAGTCGGCGTCCAGGACGAGGAAGAACTCTCCTTGAGCCCGGGCCGCCCCCCACGCCAACGCGCCCGCCTTGAACCCCGCGCGGCCGCCCCGCCGCAGGTGACGGACCCGCACCCCCCGCCTCCGCCACAGAGCACAGAGCCGGGCAGCGAGAAGGCGGGTCTCATCGGTGGAATCGTCCAGGATCTGCACCTCCAGGAGGTGCTTCGGATAGTCCAGGGCGCACGCCGCATCGACGACGCGCTCCACCACGCCGCGCTCGTTGTAGAGAGGTACCTGTACCGTGACCCGGGGAAGCTCCTCCTCCGGCCACGGCACGCGCGTCGCCTTCCTCTTCCGGCGAGACAGGAAGAGGAGGTGGGTCCTGTGAGAGGCGAAGGGCAGGAGAAGCCCCAGCACTCCCGCCGTCAGGACAAGGATGAGCCACGCAGCGACGGGATTCATGGGTTGCGCTGAAAATCCCCCATGCCGTCCCGCGGTTCCGGAGCCGGGACGGCTCCAGCCACCCCGCTCACTTCACTCCCTCCCCTCGCTCTCGCCGAATTCCCAGAAAGGCCACCTGCCTTCCGGCATCTCCGCCCCGATGGGAGAAGAAGTTCCCCTCACCGCATCGCGTGCAGAAGGAAGAGATGCTGATGCGTTCGCCTGCGATTCCCAGAACGCCGGCCTGCCGCACCAGCACGGCGCGCACGTCCACCGGGGCCGGAGCCGGAGGCGGGGACAGGCCGAGGGCGTGGAAGACTTCCGGACCCACCTCGTAGCAGGAGCCGCAGATGGCGGGCCCCAGATGCACCCGGAGATCTTCCCGGCGGCTTCCGGCCCTTTCCGCCAGGGCCTCCACCCCCCGGGCAAGGATCTCGGCGGCGGTCCCTCGCCAGCCGGCGTGAAGAAGGGCCACGGCCCTCTTCACCGGATCCACCAGGAAGACGGGTACGCAGTCGGCCACGGTCACCCCCAGAAGGAGGCCGGCCCGATCGGTCGCGTGCCCGTCGCACGCCTCGGCCACAAGGAGCGGCGCGCGCCCTACCGCCTGAGGTTCTCCACCCTCCGGCGACCGTGGTTCCACCCTCTCGTACCAGCGCACCGTGGCTTCATGGGGCTGGGGCGCACAGACGATGTGCGGAAAGCCGTAGGCCGCCGCCAGCGCCTCCCACCGCCCGCGAGCGCCGGGGGCGGGCCCATCGCCTCCGAAGAGGCGAAAGTCGGCGGCAGGGCCCGCCGTGTCCCCTCCGGTCGGGCCGGCTTGCGCATCCATCTCGGCCGGATCGGACGCCGTGCCCGCACGGGCCGGGTCGACTGCAGCGGTGACGCCCTGGACCAGCCACGGGAACCGCCGCTCCCACTCGGGGTGGGTATAGGCGGTCGGGGATTTGCGGGGGATCTCGGTAACGGAACGGGTGGAGGTATTCACGGCGCCGATCCTAATTCCGCCGTCGGGTCCGGGCAATCGTACCCGATGCCCGTCCGGGCCCGGCTCTCCAATCCCCTGCCGGAAACCGATACCTTTTACAGCTACAGCAGTCAGGCCTCGCCCCCAGGGGTGTCACCGAAGCGAGGGAAGCACGCCACGCCGATGGACGAACCGTTTTTCGACAGCCAAAACGCCGCCTACGCTCAGGCGATGTTCGAAGAGTATGCCCGGAATCCCGAGGCGGTTCCTCCGGCCTGGCGGGAGTTCTTTTCCGACGGCGGAGCCCGTGCCGCCGCTGCGGGCCTCCTCATTCCGGAACAGCTCAAGGGTCTCCCCGGCGCACCTCCCGCCCCCGCGGCGGGCGCCCCAGCCCAGCCCGCCCAGTCCCAGCCCGACACCGTTCCGCCCCAGCTCGAGTCGGCCGCCCAGAGCCCCTCGACGGCCGCCGAGCACCTGCGCCGCGCCCTACCCATGGTCTCCCGGGCGGCGGCGCTCATTCAGGCCTTCCGCGACCACGGACACGAACTCGCGCACATTGACCCCCTGGGCAGCGAGCCGCCGGGACATCCCCAGCTCTCCCGGACTCTCTTCGGAACGTCCATGGAGGAGCTGGCGGCGCTCCCGGCCTCCCTCGTCATGGACGGGGAGGATACCCGTTCCGTCGCCGAAGCGTTGGAGGAGCTGCGCCAGATCTACGCCGGCCATATCGGCTACGAGTTCGAGCACGTGGACGACCACGGCAAGGTGGAATGGCTCTGGGAGCAGGTGGAGACGGGCGCCCACTTCCCCCACCTCTCGACGGAGGATAAGCGCCGCTTGCTGCGACGCCTCACCGAGGTGGAGGGGTTGGAGCAGTTCCTCCACCGCGCCTATCTGGGTCAGAAGCGGTTCAGCATCGAGGGCACGGACATGTTGGTCCCCATGCTGGACCTGGCCCTGGAGGCGGCCATCCGGGACGGCGGCACGGAGGCGGTGCTGGCCATGGCCCACCGGGGACGGCTCAACGTCCTCACCCACACGGTGGGTGTTTCCTACGGTGAGCTCCTGGCCGAGTTCGAGGGCCCCAGCCTCCACGGCGGACAGCTGGACATCCCCGGCACCGGCGACGTGAAGTACCACCACGGGGCGCGGGGCGACCGCCGCTTCGACGGGGTGGGCAGCATCCGCGTCACCCTCATGCCCAACCCCAGCCACCTCGAGTTCGTGAACCCCGTCGCCGGGGGCTTCACCCGGGCGCACCAGTTCCCCGGCCCCCTCAAGGATCAGCAGCCCAACCATCACGCCGTCGTGCCCATCGTCATGCACGGTGACGCCGCCTTCGCAGCGGAAGGAATCGTCGCCGAGACGCTCAACATGGCGCGGCTTCGCGGATATGACGTGGGCGGCACGGTCCACATCATCGTCAACAACCAGGTCGGGTTCACCACCGACGTGGACGACAGTCGCTCCACACGCTATGCCAGCGACCTGGCCAAGGGGTACGGGATCCCCATCGTCCACGTCAACGCCGACGACCCGGAAGCCTGTCTGGCCGCGGTGCGCCTGGCCATGGCCTACCGCACCCGCTTCGAGGACGACTTCGTCATCGACCTGGTGGGCTACCGCCGCCACGGACACAACGAAGGCGACGAGCCGGCGTACACGCAGCCGCTCCTCTACAAGAAGATCGCCGAGCATCCCACGGTGCGCACGCTGTATGCCCGGCAACTCGTCGAGGAGGGCATCGTCACCGAGGACGAGGTCCGTGCCATGGCCGACGCCGTCACCGAAGAGCTGCGCCGGGCGCAGGACCACGTTCGCGAGTACCATCCCGTGGAAGACCGGGCGCCGGATCCCGAATACGAAGTGCCGGTGGTTCCCGAAACCACCGGCGTCGACCTGGAAGTCCTGGAACGAATCAACCAGGCCATGCTCACCCTCCCGCCGGACTTCCATCCCCACCCCAAGCTCTGGCGCCAGCTCGAGCGCAGGGGCGAGGACTTCGGCCCGGAAAAACGCGTCGACTGGGGCCACGGCGAGGCCCTGGCCTTCGGCTCACTCCTCGTAGACGGCATCCCCATTCGCCTCACGGGCCAGGACGCCCAGCGCGGCACCTTCGCCCACCGCCACGCGGTTCTCCACGACGTGGAGACCGGCGCGGAGGTGATGCCGCTGCAGCAGGTGGCCGAGGCGCGTCTCGAGATCTACAACTCTCCCCTCACCGAAACAGCGGTGGTGGGCTTCGAATACGGCTATTCGGTGGGCGCCGACGCCGACGTGGTGCTCTGGGAGGCTCAGTTCGGCGACTTCGTCAACGTGGCACAGGTCATGATCGACCAGTTCCTGTCGTCGGGTTTCACCAAGTGGGGCCAGTACTCCCGCCTCACCCTCCTGCTGCCCCATGGCTACGAGGGACAGGGCCCCGAGCACTCGAGCGCCCGCATCGAGCGCTTCCTGCAGCTCTGCGCCGAGGGCAACATGCGGGTCACCTACCCCACGACGCCCGCCCAGTATTTCCACCTGCTGCGCAGGCAGGCGTTGCGGCGTCCTGAACGGCCCATGATCGTCTTCACGCCCAAGAGCCTCCTGCGCCATCCCATGGCTACGTCGGCCGTGGCCGAGCTCACCGAGGGTGGGTTCCAGCACGTCCTGGACGATCCCACGGTCGAAGACAGGCGCGTAGTCACGCGGCTCATTCTCTGCTCCGGAAAGGTTTACTACGACCTCCAGACCCACAAACGTCGCGGCGAGGCGGCCCAGGTGGCCGTCGCGCGGGTCGAGCTCCTCTATCCCTTCCCAGCCGGCGCCCTGGAGGAACTTCTGGGCCGCTATCCCAACCTGAAGGAAGTGGTGTGGACCCAGGAGGAGCCCCGGAACATGGGTGCGCTCACCTATATGGGTCCCAGACTGCGGGCCGTGGTGCCGCGCAGCATCGCCCTTTCCCACGTCTCCCGTCCCGAGCGGGCCAGTCCGGCGGAGGGCAAGTACAAGGACCATGTCCTCCAGCAGGAGAAGATCGTGCTGGAGGCTCTGGGCCTGGAGGAGGGAGAGACCGACAGCGCCCCCGCCGAAAAGGAGGGCGCGCCTGCCGGCGCCGCCCCTGCAGAGGACGACGCTGCCGAAGCCTGAGGCGCGAGCGGCCTCCTACCGCCTCGCGCGCATCTGGCGGGTGGGAAACGCCACTACACTCTCGTCCCCGTTCTCACCCACGGCGGCAACGCCATAAAGATAGTTGTCGATCACCATGTTCCTCATGGTGAACTCGGTGACCTTTCCCACGAAGCGGGAGTGCTCCCACTGGGGTGCGGTGGTGTCGCGCCAGTAGATCTTGTATCCCGCCAGACCGGGGTCGTCCACCGGCTCCCAGGCAAGCGTGGTGGAGGGGCGCACGGCCCCGCCGATGGCCACGTTGCGGGGTGCGGGCGGGGCCCACGCCAGGGAAGCCAGAACGGCCGCGTTCACCGCGGTGAGCCGTGCCGCGTAGGGAAAGTTCACGCCCTCGATGACGTCGCCGTACCGGATGCCGCCCTCCTTGCGGATGTTCTGGTGCTGGCGGTTGTAATTCTCATGCGTTTCCATGATGCGCACGCCGGCGAACCCCAGGTCGTTGAACGGACGGTGGTGGCCGCCCCTCCCGAAACGGTCCAGCCGGTAGATCATCTTCGCCTTCAGATTCGTGAAGTAGGCGTCAGTGATGCGCGTCACGTAGCGGGCAAGCTGCCGGGAGGGTCCGTCCACCTCGCCGCCGAATGTGCGGTAGCTCCGCAGCTCACGTTCGCTGGCCGTGCGCGGGTAGGGTTCGGAAAAGACCCGAAAGGTGGTGTTGTCGATGACGCCGTCCACGCCTTCGATGTTGCCGATCATGTCGTTGTTGAGAACGCCCACGATGTCCCATCCCTCTTCCTTGGCCACGCGGGCCATGTACTGGCCGCCCCACAGCCCCTGCTCCTCACCGGAGAGGCCGGCGAAGACGATGCTGGTGGGAAAGCGGTAGCGGGTCAGCACCCGGGCGGCTTCCAGCACGCCGGCCATCCCCGAGGCGTTGTCGTTGGCGCCGGGAGCGTCGGTCTCGGCGTCGGTCCCGCTGGAGGCCCGGGAATCGATGTCCCCCGTCATGATTACGTAGCGGTCGGGGTGCACCGAGCCTCGCAGAACCGCCACCACGTTGACCACATTCACCGGCGCCGGAATCCGGCGGCTCATCTCGGGCGTGACCAGCCACTCCTGGTAGAAGACCTCCAGACAGCCCCCGCACTCGGCGGAGATGCGCTCCATCTCGGATTTCACCCATCTCCGCGCCGCGCCGATGCCCCGGGCCTCCGAGAGGGTATCGGAAAGGGTGTTACGGGTGCCGAAGTCCACCAGCTTGCGGATGTCCGCCTCGATGCGGTCGGGCGAGGTCGCCTCGGCGATGTCGTAGATGCGCAGATCCACGGCCGGAGGCGCTTTGGCGACCTCCTCCTGGGCCGCCGCCGGACCAGGTGAGGCGGCGCCGAAGCCCGCCGCGGCTGCAAGGGGAGCCACCGCCAGAAACATCACGGAAAAAAGACGGTGCCAGGATGAAGCGAAAAAGGATGGCATGGTCATGGTTGTCGGGAATGAACCGTAGGTCGGGGATGCGTGGGGCGGTCGCCTACCACGTGAGGACAATCTTTCCAAATGTTTCGTTGGCTTCCAGGGCCCGGTGAGCATCGGCGGCCTCCGCCGCCGGAAGAATCCGGTCGATCACAGGCTCGAGCGCGCCCCGGTCGAAGAGGGGAAGCACCCGGTCCCGGAAGGCCCGAGCCAGCTCGGCCTTCTCCTCCACCGGGCGGGCCCGCAGCACCGTGCCGGTGATGGATCCTCGAGCACTCATGAGTGCTCGCAGGTCGATGACGGCCCGGGGACCGCCCGGAACTCCCACCACCATGTGGCGTCCCCGCCGGGCCAGGACACGCTGGTTGCCCGTCAGATAGGGGCCGCCTACCAGATCCAGGATCACGTCGGCGCCCCTTCCGTCGGTGCGGCGCAGGACCTCCGCCGCCCACGGCGGCACCTCCTTCCGGGCCTCCGGGGACGCTCCGGCCCCGCCCGGTCTCACCGGCACCTCCGGCTTCCCCGGCTCCGCCAGGATCGCCTCGGACAGGCCGAGTTCCTCGGCTCTGCGCAGTTTTTCCGCCGTCCGCGAGGTCCCCACCACCCGTGCGCCCGCCGCCTGCGCCAACTGGAGGGCCGCCGTACCCACCCCGCTTCCCACCGCATGGATCAGGAGGGTCTCGCCCTCCTGCAGGCCGGCCTGGAGGAAAACGGCGTCGAAGGCTGTCTGGAACACTTCGGGGACGGCTCCCGCGCGGACGAGATCCAACGACGGAGGAACCGGCACCAGGGTGGCCGCGGGCACGGCGACGTACTCGGCGTAGCCGCCGCCTCCGGTGATCCCCATGACCGCGGCCCCGACTTCCCACGGACCCACGTCCCCCCGCACCTCTTCCGCCACCCCGGCGAACTCCAGCCCGGGGATGTCCTCGGGGAAGCCGGGTGGCGGGGGGTAGCGTCCCATCCGCTGCAGAAGATCGGCCCGGTTCACCCCCGATGCGGCCACCCGCACCAGAACCTCACCGGGCGCGAGGATGGGAACGGGAACCTCCCTCATCTCCAGCACTTCCGGGCCACCCGGCCGGGCAATGACGACGGCGCGCATCTTCCGGGCCATAATTCGGAACCACCTCGAGGAGTCGTAGCAGGGGATGGAGCGGCACGACGGCCGCTCCGGAGGGTACCTTGGGGCTTCGTGGGCCGGCGCGCCAGTCGTGCACGCCTCCCTCCTCCGTTCCGTCCTCCAACGCGAAACCGCCCCTCATGTCACAACAGGTGATCTCCCTGGCGGGAGCTCTTCTCATCCTCTTCGCCTACGCCCTCAATCACCGCCGCGTTCTCGGCCCCGCCGACCCGCTGTACAACGTTATGAATCTGGTGGGGGCCCTCCTTCTGGGATGGGTGGCCGTGGTGGATCGCCGGGCCGGTTTCATTCTGCTGGAAGCGGCGTGGGCGATCCTCTCGGTCATCCCCCTCGTCCGCCGACCCTCCCGAATCCCATAGGAGCGCACCCTGGGACTCCGATCTGCACTGACGTTTCCCAGGGCCGGAGAGCGTCGCGGGAAGGGGCCGACCGTCCTATCTTGCAGCGACCCCGGAACCTGACGAACCCATGGACCTACCCTTCAAGTTGGAACGCCCCCTGGTCTTCTTCGACCTGGAAACAACGGGCCTGAATCTCCAGAAGGACCGCATCGTGGAGTTGGCCCTCATCAAGGTGACCCCGCAGGGCGACGTTCTGGAGCGCGTCCGCCGCTTCAACCCGGGCATCCCCATCCCCCCGGAGGCCAGTGCCGTCCACGGACTCACCGACGAGGACGTGGCCCACGAGGCTCCCTTCTGCGCCAGAGCCCGTGCTCTTGCCCAACTCCTGGAAGGATGTGATCTGGCCGGGTTCAACGTCCGCCGCTTCGACGTCCCCATGCTGGTCAACGAGTTTCGCAGGTGCGGCGTGGACTTCAGCCTGGAGGGCCGGCGCATCATCGACATGCAGAACATCTTCCACCGGGAGGAGCCCAGGGATCTCTCCGCTGCGGCGCGCTTCTATCTGGGCCGCGAGCACGAGGAAGCCCACACCGCCCTGGGCGACATCCGCACCTCGGCGGCGGTTCTGGGCGCCCAGCTCCAGAAATACCCTCACCTGCCTCGGGACCTGGACGGGCTTCACGATTACTGCGAAGAGTACGCGCCCACCCGCACCGAGGTGGACCGCTGGTTCAGCATCGAGAACGGGGAGCGTGTCTTTCGCAGAGGAAAGCACCAGGGCCGTACGCTCTCGGAGGTGGCCCGCACCGAGCCCGACTACCTCCGATGGATGCTCAAGGCGCCGGACATGGACCCCGACGTGCAGGCCATCGTCCGGGACGCGCTGGAACCACCCGCCTCCACCCGGGAAGCCTCTGCTTACTCCGACGAGACCCACGAGACCGAATCATGAACCCCGTCCGCACCTCTTCTCCGGCCATCCCTCACCGCCGCCGTGCACCTCTCGCCGCGGCGCACGTCCTCTTCCTCGCCGGTGCACTTTCCGCCGCGGCCGCCCTCATATTCGCCGTCCCGGGGGGAGCGCAGACGCCCATCACCGCCGCGGACCTCAGCGACCTCCGTCCCCGTTCCATCGGACCGGCGGTGACCGGCGGGCGGGTCCACGACGTCGAAGCCGTGCCCAGCGATCCCTCCGTCCTCTATGTGGCCTCGGCTTCCGGCGGCCTCTGGAAGAGCATCAACCGGGGCCAGACGTGGACCCACGTGTTCGATACCATGGCGGTGAGCACCTTCGGCGACGTGGCGCTGGCGTCTTCGAACCCGGAGATCGTCTACGCCGGCACGGGTGAGCAGAACAACCGCCAGAGCACGTCTTACGGAAACGGCGTGTACCGCTCCGACGACGGCGGCGTTACCTGGCGCCATCTGGGGCTGGCCGACACCCGCCACATCGGAAAGGTAGAGATCAGCCCCGAGGATCCCGATGTGGTCTTCGTGGCGGCGCTGGGCAACCTGTGGAAGCCCACGGCGGAGCGGGGCGTCTACCGCTCCACCGACGGCGGCGCCACCTGGCAGCGAGTCCTCTTCGTCAACGAATACACCGGCGCCGTGGACCTGGTCATGAATCCCAGGGATCCCCGGGTTCTCTACGCCGCCACGTACCAGCGCCAGCGCCGGGCGTGGGGCTTCAACGGCGGAGGACCGGGGAGCGGCATCTATCGCACCACCGACGGGGGCGATACCTGGGTGGAGCTGACTCGTGGCCTCCCGGAAGGGGAGAAGGGGCGCATCGGGCTGGCCATCTCCCGCTCCAACCCCCGGGTCCTCAACGCCGTGGTCGAAACGGCGGACACGGCTACGACCGGCACGTACCGCTCCGAGGACGGGGGGGAGACGTGGGAACGGGTGAACAGCCTGAACATCCGGCCCATGTACTACTCGGAGATCTTCATAGACCCCAACGACGAGAATGTGGTGTACGTCCTGGCCACCCGCTCCTACGTGAGCCAAGACGGGGGACGGACCTTCACGCAGATCGCCCGGGCGCCCACCTACGACGTGGGGGTACACGCCGACCATCACGCCCTCTGGATCGATCCCAACGACTCGGATCATCTCTACCTGGGGGGCGACGCCGGCCTGTGGGAGAGCTACGACCGGGGTCAGAATTTCCGCAAGGTGAACAACTTCCCCATTGCCCAGTTCTACGCCATCGGCGTGGACAGGCGTGATCCGTACTGGGTCTACGGGGGCCTGCAGGACAACCACTCCTTCATGGGTCCGTCCGAGACACGGCGCTGGATCGGGATCATCAACGATGACTGGATGCAGGACGGATTCGGCGACGGCATGTACTGGCAGGTGGACCCCCGGGACGCCCGCTACGCCTACGGCAGCTCCAATGGGGGCAACTACTTCCGCTACGACACCCGCACCGGCGACATGCTGGACATCTCCCCCGCGCCGCCCCTGGGCGGGGAGCCCTACCGCTTCGATTGGACCTCGCCCCTGATGCTCTCCCAGCATGACCCCGACGTGGTGTACGTGGCGGGAAACCGCCTCTTCGTCTCACGGGACCGGGGAGAGAGCTGGACGCGCACCGGGGATCTGAGCCGCCGCATCGACCGCGACACCCTGGATCTCATGGGGGTGCCCGGGGCAGAGATCGCCATCTCGAAGAATGACGGCACCTCCTCTTTCGGTGAGGCCACCACTCTGGACGAGTCCCCTCTGGATCCCGACATCCTGTGGGTGGGATTTGATGACGGCAATCTGCAGGTCAGCCGCGACGGCGGCGCCACGTGGACGGAGGTCTCAGGCAACGTGCCCGGCCTCCCCGACGGCACCTACGTGAGCCGCATCACCGCCTCGGCGCGAGGCGAAGGGGTGGCCTACGCCACCTTCGACGGGCACCGGGACGGCGACTTCCGCCCCTATGTCTTCCGCACCGACGATTTCGGCATCCACTGGACGCCCCTGAACCGCGGGCTGCCGGAGATGGGCGTGGTGAACGTCATCGTGGAGCATCCCGACAACGCCGACGTCCTCTTCCTGGGGACGGAGCACGCCATGTTCGTCTCCACCGACGCAGGCACGTCGTGGGCGAAGATGCCCAACCTCCCCACCACCCATTACGATGACGCCCTCATCCATCCCCGGGAGAAGGATCTTGTGCTGGGAACCCACGGCCGGGGCATCTGGATCCTGGACGACACCCGTCCCCTGGCCGAGTGGGCCGAAGCCACCGCGCCGGTCCACCTCTTCACCGTGGCGCCGGCCACCATCAAGATCTACCGGAAGGACACCTCCTACCGGGGCCAGGCCGAGTATTACGGAGAAAATCCGCCCGACGGCGCGCTGGTCACCTATCGCCTGATGAACGACGCCGACGGGGCCATGCTGCGCATCGCCCGGGCGGACGGAGAGGTGATCCGCACCATGGAGGTGCCGGCGGGTGCGGGAACCCACCGCATCAACTGGGATCTGAGACATCCTCTCCCGGGCCGCGACGACGTCTGGGAGCGGTGGGACCACCCCGAGCTTCCCCGGCCCATCGCCCAGCGGGGCCCCTTCGTCTCCCCGGGTCGGTACGTGCTCACGGTGGAAACCCCCGACGGTTCCTCCCGCCAGGAGGTAGAGGTCCGGGGTGATCCCGACATGCCCGTCACCCTGGCCCAGTACCAGAGCCGGGAGCGCTTCCTCCTGGAGGTTCTGGACCTCCAGGAGCGGATCCGGGGCCTGGCCCGCGAGCGGGGTGTGGAGCTTCGCCGCTTCGGGTTCCGAGGTGGAGACGACGCCGCAGATACCCCCGAGGCCCGAATCCGCGCTGCGGCCCGGTCGGTGTCACGCGTCTACTCCGCCATGAACGGCGGCGGAGTGCGCGGCGGCACCCTCCTTCCGCCTACTGAGACCATGCGGGAGCGCATCGCGGAGGTCAGGGCGGTGGTGGAGGCGTTGGAAGCAAGGAGGTAGCGGGAACGCTACCGGTTCTTGAACGGCCGCTTGGTGACGATCTCCACCGCCCCCAGGCGGCCGTCCTGCCCGTAACGGAAGAAGGCGTCGCTTCCGGTGAGGATGCGGATGCTCTCGATCTCATTGGGATCGTGGTTGAGGATCATCCACGCCACGTCTTCGGGCAGAGTAGGCGCCAGCGCAGCCGCCTCTGCAGCGCTGGAGGGCGGAGCGTACACCACCACGCCGTCCAGGATGAGCATCACGGGCTTGCATCCCAGCCCCAGATCCCGCAGCTCCTGGATGGAGGGGCGGATGCGGGTGGACATGATGCAGAACTTCATCCCCCCGATGCCGCCCTCCTGATGGATGCGTAGGCGGGGCGGCGCCTTGGAGCGCATGACCTCCAGAAGCTTGTTGGTGCGCTGCGCCGCCTCCTCCACCGCTTCGGGACCGATGAAATCGGTCATGCGGCCCTGGGTGCGGGTCTCCACCTCCTCCCGGGGTCGCACACCCACATCCACCCCGCGCACGGGGATGGGATGGGGCGTCAGCTTGAGCACCAGGATATCTCCGGAGACGATGGGAGTTTCGGCCTCCAGGTTGTCGTAGCCGAAGTGGTACGTGCTCAGAATCTGGGTGCCGCGGGGAACCGCATCGAACTCGAAGTATCCCAGCGAGTCGGTGAGGGTGGCGAGGGAAAGGTCGGGGAACTGGACGATGACACCCCGCACGGGCAGGCCGGTGAGCCCGTCGAGGACCTCACCCTCCACCTTGATCTGAGCGAAAGCGCGTGACGGTGCGGCGATCAGCCCCAGCATCAGAGCCAATCCCGCGATGAACCCTGTCCGTCCTGCGCGCTTCTTCACCGATCTCTCCTGATTCTTCATACTCCATAGCCTCGCCCCAGGATCCTGCGCAAGGGCTTCTCCCCGAATCTGTACGCCCACGCCGGCGGAAGATGACCCCCGCGAAGGATGCCCCCTACGGCGCCGACCCCTATATTGAGCGGCGACATGGATGCTCCCCTCGCACCGTCACCGGTCATGATCTTCCGCTCCGGCCTTGCGGCCGTCCTGGCCGCAGGAATCTTCGGGGTTTCCGGGTGCGCCGACAGCCCCACGGCGCCGCCGTCCCGTTCGGAGCTCGTCGAGCGCTACGATCTGCAGCTCCTCCCCGAAATGGTGTTCCCCCGGGACAATCCCCCCAACCCGGACCGCATCGAGTTGGGACGCCTCATCTTCTTCGATCCAATTCAGAGCGCAGGTAAGGACGTGGCCTGCTCCACCTGCCATCTACCCCGCTTCGGCTTCGCCGACGGCCGGGACCTGCCGGTAGGACCTTCCGGCGTAGGCCTGGGCCCGGAACGCGTCCTCACCGACCCGGACATGGTGCCCGAGGGGCGGCACAGCCCCACCGTCATCAACGTGGGCTTCAACCGCTTCGGCGCAGAGTGGACCGCCGACGGCTTCATGTTCTGGGACGGGCGCAAACGCCGCCTCGAAAATCTGGTCACCCTTCCCCAGACCGAGTTCAGCGAGATGCGGGGAGAGGGCTACTCTCCCGAGGAAACCACGGATACGGTTCTGGCCCGCTTTCGCGCCATCCCCGAGTATGAGGAACTGTTTCGCAAAGCGTTTCCCGGGAACGCTGCGGCCGTGGATCGAGGCGAGCGGGAATCCGCCGTCGATTCCCTTTCCTGGGCCCGGGCACTGGCCCAGTTCGTGCGCTCCATCACCAGCACCGATAGCCGCTACGACCGGTTCGTGGCGGGAGACGAATCGGCGCTGACCGACGCGGAAAAGCGGGGCCTCGTCCTCTTTCATGAGAAGGCCGACTGCGCCGCGTGTCATTCGGGCCCCATGTTCTCCGACTTCAAGTTCCATGTGGTGGGTGCCAAGCAGTTGGGTCCGGGGTTCCAGGGGACTCCCCACGAGGACCTGGGCCGCTGGAACGTGACCCGTCTCGATCAGGACCGCTACAAGTTCCGTACGCCGTCGCTCCGCAACGTGGCCGAGACCGCTCCCTACATGCACTCCGGCGGCTACGCCACCCTCGAGGATGTCCTGGCCTTCAAGGACCGGGGAGGCGGGGACCACCCCTTCGTCCCCCGTGACCGCATTGAACTGGAACCCCTGGGGCTCACCGGGAGCGAGATGCAGGACATCATCGCCTTCCTCAAGGCGCTCTCGGATCCTCCGGAGGTGGAGGTTCCCGAGCGCGTGCCCAGCGGCCTTACCGTGCCGCGCTGACGCCCACCGCAGCCTACTCCGAGACCCATTCCGCGCCGGACCCTGCGCGCCCCTCTGCGCCGCATCCCACGCCCTCCTCTGCGCGCCCCATCTCCCGCGCATCCCGTGCGCCGTTTCGCTTCCTTTCCCCCTCTCCCACGTGCCTCCCGCGCGCCTCAGCGCAGGACGGTCGCCGTGCCGCGGGGAAGCTCTTCCGGCGTGAAGAGGACGGTGCGCAGCGAGTCGGGCGGCCCCTCGCCGATGGCGTTCCGGTACGGGCGAATGAACATGGGCGCGGCGTCCCAGGGATCCTCGTCCCGATCCTCATAGGGCTCGATGGTGATGACGTGCGTCCAGCGGCTCGGGACGCCCGGCGAGCCGTTCAGGTCCAGGGGCAGTTGGATGCCCGCCGGAAGGGGATATCCCAGGGGATTGGCGATCCAGTCGTCGCCGGGGACCCGAGCTTCGAACGGAAGAGCCCGCTCCCAATCTTCCTTACCCGAAAAGGGTCCCAACCCGGTGTCGTCCCGGAAGCGCACCTGGCGGAAGCCGTCGGGGCGAAATTTGCCGTACGACATCCACACCTCGTGGGGGGAACCCATGTCCCGCACGATCCATCCCTCGTACACCCACCCTTGGGTGAGGGGCGTCAGGTCCTGGTAGTAATCCCCGCTCAGCGTGTCTTCGGTCGGATTCATGAACCAGAGCCCGGCGTCCTGGTTCTGGGGCAGGTCCGGCGTTCCGTAGGCGGCGAAGGTGCCCAGGACGTGCACGCCGGGTGCTTCTTCCAGGGGAAGGTTGGGCGTCAGGTATCCGCGCACCGACATCTCGGCGGCGCCGTCCACGAAACGACCCCCCAGAAACTTGAGCTGGGTAGGCGCGATCTCGGGATCCCCGGGAGGCTCCAGCGAGAGCATGACCTCGGCCGGATCCGGGATGGGGCTCGTCACCTCCACCGCCCCCGCGTCGGGCAGGGCGAAGCGGTCGCCGGCATACAGGACGCCCGCTTCATCCACGAACCAGGCCTGGAAGGGTCCGTGGATCACCGTATCCCACGCCGGCACACCCTCCAGGGTGAGACGTACCGTCACCTTCTGAACCGGCCCCGTGGGCGCCGTATCGTCTCCGCCGCACCCCGTGAGGATCAGAAGGGATGCTACGATGGGGAAGAGCCTCAAAGTGACGGCGCCGCGTCCTGGCGGCGCCTGCCCGCCTCCGGCCACACGCGGCCCGCGTGCCGCGATGCGCCGCTTAGGCACCGCTCTCCACCCGCGCGGTCCCCGCAGGGAGGTTCTGGGGCTGGAAGATGAGCTTGCGCTTGGTGGCGGGAGAACCTTCGCCCACCGGATTCTTGTAGAGCTCAAGGAAGAAGGGCTGGGCCGCCCAGGGGTCCTCGCCCTTGTCGAAGAGGGGTTCCATGGTGATGACGTGGGTGAACCGGCTCGGACCCCGCCAGAATTCGCGGCACTTGCGGAGGATCTCCCCCGCGGCATTCACCACGTCGGCGCACCCGTTCAGATCCAGCGGGAGGATGGAGTCGGGCAGCCCGCCGGGAAGGGGTACGCCCAGAGGATTGGCGACCCAGTCGTCCCCCGGCATGACGATCTCTTCGGGCATGGCGTCACGGTACTCCAATTGCCCCGAGAAGGGCCCCAGGCCCGTGTCGTCCCTGGAGGAAGCCTTCTGGTCCTCATCGGCCTCGAATTTCCCGTAGGAGAACCAGACGGCCCCCGGGGTGCCGTAGTCGAGCACCATCCATCCCTCGTAGGTCCAGCCCCGGTCGGGGGAGGCAAAGTCGAGCCAGAACCCGCCCTCCTCCTCCGGATCTTTGCCGAACTCGAAGAGCCAGATCCCTGCGTCTTCGTTGGAGGGATAACCCAGGGCCGCGTTGTCGCTGGGCGTGAAGAGGACGTGGGTCCCCGGTTCCTCGATGAGGGGCACGCCCGGAGTCAGGCGGCTGATGTAGCTGAGCTCCGCCGAGGATCCCTTGAAGAACCCGCCCAGGATCTGCGCGTCATAGGGCGTGTCGTTGTCGTCTCCCGGCGGTTCCACGGTGATGTAGAACTCGGCCGGGTTGGACACGGGCGTGGTGAAGGCCAGGGTCTGGCTTCCCTTCCCCGCCGATACGAACCGGCCCAGGGAGCGCACGTCACCGTCCCGGGTCACCACCCAGGCCTGATAGCTCCCCTCCGTGGCCGGCTTCAAAGTGGCCAGGTTGGTGACTTCCGCGACGAGGGTCGCCGCCCCCGTGTCGGGGCCCACGGCGTCGCCTCCCCCGCACGCCGCCAGCAGGCTCGCCCCTAACGCCAGCAACCGTCGGAGCCCACCAAAGATTTTCCGTTCCATCTCCCTGTCGCCGACCCCCTACCCGCCCTCACAGGAGGCAAGATACATCCCGACCCGGCCCATGCCAGTGGGGGAGATGAAAAACGGCCCCTCCGACCGAAGCCGGAGGGGCCGTCTCATGCAACCGCCTGCGCGGCAGCTCAAGTCCTCACGAGGTGAAGCACTTGGTCGCCACGTTGGGGTTGGTCTGGCACTCCTGGTCGGCGATGGGGATGCACGACGCACGGCGGTCCACCGTGGCCTGATACACGATCCCGCCGCCGTTCAGGAAGGGGTGGTCCCACCGGTGCAGGTCCCACAGACGCCGGCCCTCGAGCCAGTTCGTCAGATGCCGTTCACGGTCCAGAACGTCCCAGGCCTCCATGGAGGTCCGGTTCGGCCCTGCGCCACCCGGGTCGCCCGAAATGGACGCGCCCGGCGTCATGGTGATGCCGGTCAGAGGCGCCAGGCCGTGGTAGGTCCGCACCTCGTTGATCTTGGCCGTAAAGGTGGCCAGATCATTCTGGAGAAGCGCGTTTTCGGCCTCGAGGAGGCGCATCTCGGTTCCCTTCACCAGCGGAATGTCGGAACCCCGCTCGGGATACTTCTCCTGCCGGTAATGGGGCGTCTGCCCGTCGGCGCCGTTGGCGCCGGCGCAGTTGTTGGCCGGGTTCGAGCAATCCGTGTACGGAGCACGGGGATCACCCGGCTCCGGGAACGATCCCGCAAGGGCGCCGTAGGCGCTGATCTCGAACCGTCCGTGCGTCTCATTCCAGATCTGGTTGTTCTCTCGCCCCGAGTTGGCCGAATACACGGCGTCCCACTCGAAGTCGGTGGGCACCTGGGCGGCGTGGGTCATGGCCCCGCTCCAGTCGCCCAGCCAGGCCAGCACGGAAGCCAGAGCCCCGTGCGCCGCCGTCACGATGTCCGTCGCGCCGGCGGAAGTCCCGTGGGAGATGGCGTTTTCCAGCTCGGGAACGGCCCTCTGGAACGCGGCACTCTTGGGCTGCGCGGTCCCGTCATCCGACTCGAAGGGCGCGCTGAAGAGTACCTCACAGAAGTTCTCACCGAACCAGCGGTTCGCCAGCCCGGCGTGGAGGAAGGCCTTGGCCGTCTGCCTGTTCCCCTGGAATTGGAAGCCCTCGATGGCCTCCATGCGCTGGAGTCCGGCCTCGGCCACCCAGCGGGCCCGCTGGACATCGTTCCAGTAGCCGTCGGCATCCTCCGAGTCCATGAGACCCCGGCGATACCGACCCGTGGTGAAGTAACTCCCGGAGCCGGCCATCTCGTCGCCGAGACGCGCTCCGAGAAAGCTCACACCGTCGTACCCCACGGAAAAGTCGGCGGACATGCCCGTCACCAGAGCCTTTACGCCCTCGGCGGTGTTCAGGTCTTCGTCCAAAATCTTCCCGGGGTTTTTCACGTCGAAGAGATCGCCTCCACACGCGCCCATGCCCACCGTGGCGGCCAGCACCAGCGCCGAAAGACGGCGATTCATCTGCTTTGTTGTCATCATTTCGCTTCATCCCTCCTTAGAAGTCGACCTTGACGGAGAAAATGAAGCTCCGAATCGGCGGAAGGTTGTAGTACTCCTGCCGGAACAGAACCTCGCGCGAGCCGTCTTCGAACGCCTCGGGATCGATCCCCTGGTAGTCCGTGAACGTGGCCAGATTCCGTCCCTGCAGGCGCACCGTGGCAGCGCGAATGCTGCCCGGCAGCCAGTCGTCCGGAACCCGGTAGCTGATGGAGGCGGAACGGATCTTGAAGAAGTCCGCCTTCTGGGTCCACATCCCGTAGCGGGTCTGGCCCGGGTCACACAGCGCACGCTCACCCGCGGTCAACTGATCTCTGTTGCCGGCGGCGATGGCGTCGAAGGTCTCGCGGCACAGAGGCCACACACTCCGGCGCGTGTTCTGATACGCCGTACCCGAGGAAAGAACGTGTCCGCCCTGCCCCTCGCCCAGGACATCGATGGTGAGACGCTCACCCAGGGTGATGGAGGTGTTGATTCCATACGTCTTGGTGGGCGTTGTCGGTCCGAGGCACTCCTCGGCGTACTGGGGCTTTCCGACCTCGTCGGGGTTCTGCACCCTGTCGTGACAGAAGACCGGAAGCGGGTAGTAGACGGTATCGTTGCGGAAGGTGAGCGGTCCGTCGTAGCCCGGATCATACTTGGGCGCGCGGACGTAGTTCCTCCAGCCCAGGTTGATGGACTCGAGACCGCCGAGATCAATCACTTCCGAATTATTCGTGGCCAGGCGCAGGCCCACGTCCCACGTCACGAAGTCCGACGCCACGGGCGTGATGTTGAGGAAGGCTTCATGCCCCTTGTTGCGCACCTCGCCCACGTTTTCGAGCTGGGTGCCCACGAAGCCCGCCGAGGGCAGCTGCCGCACGGCGATGAGGGCATCGAAAGTTTTCTGGTTGTAATAGGTGTACTCGAAGGTCACCCGATCATTGAGGGTGGAGCCCTCGAAGCCGAACTCGAACTCCCGCGTCTTCTCGGGACCCAGGTCCGGGTTGCCCAGGTTGTCGGGCGTTACGGCCGGCTGGCCCTCATCACCGGAAACCGACTCCCACGTCCGCACGGCGTCGAAGGTGCCCGGGGCCTTCCCCGATTCACCGATGGCCGAACGGAGCTTGAGGGTTCCGAAATTCTCGGGGAACCAGCTCTCGTCGGAGATGATGTAGGAGATGGAAGCCTTCGGGTACGGCTGCAGGCCGAAGTCCTTACCGAAGGCGGAGTGGCCGTCCACCCGCAGGCCGGCGGTAACGAAGATGCGGTCCTTGAAGCCGAGCTGCTCCTGGAAGAAGAAGCCGCCGCTGGTGACGCGCGAGTTGTACTCGAACGCTTCGGTGCGGGCGCCCGACTCGAGCACCTTGTCGCCGGGGCCGGCGAAGTCGTTACCGAAGCCGTTGATGCCGCTCACGAAGTCGTTGTAGAGCTGGCCGCCCCAGGAGAAGCTGGAGGCCACGCCCATGAAGTCCTTCTCCCACGTGCCGGCGTAGTCCAGGGTGAGCTTACGGGTGATGAAGTCATCCACCTCCCGGTTGCCCAGGGGCCGGTAGAAGAAGCCCCATGGACGCTCTTCATAGTACGTAGCCCGGGACCAGTCGAGGCCGGCGTTCAGGCGGTGGGTCATGCCCATGCCCGGGTTGTACAGGAGGTTCACGCCGGTAACGAAGTGATCCACCAGGTTGTTCAGCTTCATGTCCAGGACTTTACCGTCCACATCGTTGGTATAGTCCTTCCCGCCCCGGAAGACGTTGAGGAGGAGTCCCTCGGCGTTGTTGCCGTCGGGAACCCAGTCAATGTTCTTGTGGCTGTAGAAGGAGTTGAAGCGGATGTCCAGCTCCTCGATAGGCGAAAAGCTGAAGTTTCCGCGCAGGCTCCAGGACTTCTGCCCCTGGTCCTTGCGGGGCTCACCCGTCTCCGGATCCTTGCCCGTGTCGAAGACGCCGCGCTCGTTGCCCCAGGAAGCGGACATGAAGTAGTTGAGACGCTCGGCGCCGCCGCGCACGGAGAGGTTGTACTTCTGGATGTAGCCGTTCTTCAGCCAGGAACCGCTCTCGGGGCAGCTCGGGTCGGCCGGGAACATGGGATCCTCATTGCTGTTGCACTTGTTGAGGCCCAGCCCCGTGGGGTTGATGCTCGCATCGGGACCGATGTGGCCCAGGTTGTTGATGCCCTGGTCCACGGAGAGCGACCATGCCGCAGCTCCGGACGTGCC
Source organism: Gemmatimonadota bacterium (assembly GCA_046756305.1). Classification (GTDB taxonomy): domain Bacteria; phylum Gemmatimonadota; class Gemmatimonadetes; order Longimicrobiales; family Gaopeijiaceae; genus JBHHWB01. Next base: position 22,644 of record JBHHWB010000005.1, on the reverse strand, counting down.
CCGCTTGGTGAAGATCTGGATCACACCGCCGGCGGCTTCCGTGCCGTACAGCGTCGTGGCGGCGGCACCCTTGATGACTTCGACCCGCTCGATGTCGTTGGGGTTGATGTCGTTCAGGGGGCTGGGGGCCTGGTTGTTCTCCGGGTCGCCGGGATAGGCGGTGTTCCGGATGCGCACGCCGTCCACGTAGATGAGCGGCGAGTTGCCCTGGGTCACCGAGTTGTTGCCACGCAGGCGGATGGTGTTCCCCGCGCCGACCTGGCCCGAGTTGTCGAGCACCGTGACGCCCACGGCTCGGCCCTGGAGAATGTCACCCACGTCGTCGATGGGCGCAGCCTCGATGGCCGATTGATTGATCTGCGTGATGGAGTTGCCGATCTCACGCCGGCGAGCCGCACCGGCGGTGCCGGTCACCACCACGCCTTCGAGGCTGATGGCCTCGGAGCGAAGACGGAAGTCGGCGGTTACCGTCTGTCCACCGGCCACCGTCACTTCCATGGTTTCGGTTCCGTACCCGATGTACTGAACCTGAACCGTGTGGGTACCCGCTGGAACGTTCAACAGCAGGTACCGACCTACGTTGTTGGCCAACGCGCCAAGATTAAGGCTGGGGATGCTCACCTGGGCGCCCGCGATGGGCTGGCCGTTGGTGGCATCCCGCACCGTTCCCGTCACCGTACCGGTGGCCTGTGCCATGGCATCTCCTGCAAGCCATGGCGACAGGGCCAACGCGGCAATGGCGAAGGCGCGTGTGGCACGACGGAGGTGTCCGTTGCGAACATCGCGTGGGGACATGGGGCCTCCTCTGCCCGGAAGTACACAGGTCCGCCGGCATCCACCGGGCGGACGTCTAGAAAAAGCACGCAACGATAATAAGTCCGGTTTGACTTCGTGCACAAACAGCACAAATCCCGGGTCGGCCACAGTCCCGTGGCACCCTTGGGGGTGACCCGGTTCCGGTCCCGATGTATCGTTGTCGCGGGCCAAGGTAGGTGGGGTGGCAGAATCGCGCCACCCCTCTACTGAATACTTATTCAACGGAGAAATGTCGTGATCTTCCGGGCTGGAAAACCCGACACACGCAGGGCTCCGGCGGTTTTCGCTGTCGCCTTTGTCTTCGTATTGCTTCCCGCTCCTTCCGCCGCCCAGCGTCTGGCTCCCATGGCCGAGGCCCCGGGGTGGGGTCTGTGGAGCGCGGCCGTGGACAGCGCCCGGGCCGTCACACGCGCCCGTATGGACAGTCTGGGAATCCCGGGCTGGTCCGTGGCGGTGGGTGTACGCCGAGGCGCTCCGAGCGCGGAGGGCGGGACGGGAGGCATCTCCGGAGGCGTGGTCTGGAGCGAGGGTTTCGGTTGGGCCGACGTGGAGAACCGCCTCCCCGTGGCCCCGGAAACCCGCTTTCGCATCGCCTCCATCTCCAAGGCGCTGACGGCGGCTGCGGTGGGCATCCTCGTGGAGGAGGGGCGCCTGGACCTGGACGCGCCCGTCCAGCGGTACGTCCCCGACTTTCCCCGCAAACGGTGGCCCGTGACCACGCGTCTCCTGGGCGGGCATCTGGCCGGCGTGCGCCACTACCACGGCCTCGAGTTCCTCAACCGCAAGCACTACACCGACGTGGTGGACGCCCTGGAGATCTTCGCAGACGACACGCTTCTCTTCGAACCCGGCACCCGCTACAGCTACTCCACCTACGGGTGGAATCTCATCAGCGCCGTAGTCCAGGGAGCGGCCGAAGAGCACTTTCTCCAGTTCATGCGGCGACGCGTGCTCCAACCGGCCGGCATGAAGGAAACCGTCGCCGAGCACACCAACTCTCTCATCGCCCACCGGGCCCGCTATTACGTGCGCGACGGTGAAGGGCGCCTCCTCAATGCGCCCTGGGTGGACAACAGCAACAAGTGGGCGGGCGGCGGCTACCTCTCCACCGCCCGGGATCTGGTTCGGTACGGCCTGGCCTACCTCGACGACACCCTCATGGATCCCTCCACCCGGGACCTCCTGTGGACGCCTCAGCGTACCCGGGATGGCACGTCCACCGGGTACGGGATCGGATGGAGTTCCCGCGTGGTGGACGGGCGCCGCCAGGTGTGGCACACCGGCGGTGCCGTGGGCGGGAGCACCATTCTCATGATCTGGCCCGAGGACGGCGTCGTCGTAGCCATCCTCACCAACCTCCAGAGCGTGCGCCACGTCGAGAGCGCCCGCGCCATCGCGTCCTACTTCTCCCACGCCGCGGCTGCGGCTCCCGCCGGAGCGCCACGCTGATGTTCTTCCTCCACCTTCATTCGGGATTTCGCTACCTGGCCCTCCTGGCGGGCCTGGCCACCGTGGGATACGCCCTGTGGGGTCTGGTTCGCCACGCGCCCCACGACCGCACCATGGACCGCCTGGCCGTGGCCTTCCGCGCGGCCATGGACGTGACCGCCATCCTGGGCGTGGCGCTCCTCTTCGGCGGGCGTTTCTACGGAGCCGTCGGCACCCACGCGGTGACCATGGTGCTGGCCACGGCCGTCTCCCACGTGGTTCCCGCCGTCATGCGGCGCCGACCTCCCGAGGAGCGCACGTACGCCCCCTACCTGGTGGCCACCCTCGTCGCCCTGGCGCTGGTGGCGGTGGGGACGCTCGCCCTGGGGAGGCCGGTGGTGGGCTGAAGGGTCGGGGGACGGGCGCCGCGGCCGCGGCGGACCGTCTTCAGCGTCCGCCCAGCACCAGGTTCAGTCCCCCGGGAAGACGGAAGGAGTAGAGGGGGATGAGGGATTCATCCACCACACCCTCATTCCCGGTTCCCCGGTTCCCTCCGCCGCTGAACCCCTGCCAGGCCAGGTATCCCACGCCCGCCACGGCCACCGCCGACAGCACGAAACTTTTCGTGTTGTCCACCCGGCGCAGGCGTACGTGCCGTACGGCGTTCAACGGAACGCCCACCTCACGATACGACGCGGGTGTGCGCAGGACGAGGCGGACGGAATCACCGGCGACCCCCAGAAACTCCCCCTCCACGGTGCCGCGGGCCCCGTCGGCATATGCGGCCAGGCGGCCCAACTGGGCGGCATCCACGCCGATGCGGATCTTTTCGTGGGGCTTCACCTGGTCCAGCTCGGTGGGCACGTAGCTCAGGCACCCGGCCATGAGGAGAAGTCCGGCGAGGAGCGGGAACGGTTTCGGTCGCATGTGCCTTTCTCGTCTGGTCCCGGCGGTGGGTGTGGTTGGATTCGGCCAAGGTGCAACAGATGCGGCCCGGCATCAACCACACCCCCATCTACATTGACTTGAAAGAGGCATGAGCGGAGCTTCCTTTGGTCCTCCCGCTCGCTACGTCCGCCACCCGTTCCCCGGCCGCGCCGGAAGGGGAGTCGCACTGCATGGGGCTGTCGTCATGACAGGGGCCCGAGGCATCCCGCCTCTGGAAGAGCTCGCCAACGCCGTCCATACGCCCGGTCCGGGAGATCTGGGCATGGTCATGGGCGGAGGAGGCGCGCGAGCGGCCTACCAGGTGGGATTCCTGCGCTGCGTAGCACGCCGCTTCCCTGAGCTGCGCGTGCCCTATGTCACGGGCGTCTCCGCCGGAGCCATCAACGCGGCGCACCTGGCGGCCCACCACGGCACCTTTCTCCAGGCCGTGGAGGAGCTCACGCACCTGTGGGGGAATCTGTGCGTGAAGGACGTCTTTCGGGTGGACGTTCGCTCCCTGGCATTCAATGCCCTGCGATGGGGATGGCAGCTCGTTTCGGGCGGCCTGGGAGGCCCTCCCCGCGTCCGCGGTCTCGTGGATACGGGACCGCTGCGGCGCTATCTCACCGATGTTCTTCACGCCGTCGATGGCGAGCTGACGGGCATCGGATACAATCTGGAGAATGGCCGCCTGCGGGCCGTGGCCCTGAGCACCTCCAGCTACTCCACCGGCCAGTCCGTCACCTGGTTCCAGGGGCACGACATCGGAGAGTGGGAGCGTCCCTACCGCCACGCCCGCAAAACGGTCCTTACGGTGGAGCATGTCATGGCTTCCGCGGCGCTTCCGCTCCTCTTCCCCGCCGTGCGCATCGGTGAGCAGTGGTACGGGGACGGGGGAATCCGCCTCACGGCCCCCCTTTCCCCCGTCCTCCATCTGGGCGCCCGCCGCATCATGGCCATCTCCACCCGCTATGCCCGCACCCCGGAGGAGGCGGATACGCCCGCCGTCTTCGGGTACCCGCCTCCCGCTCAGATCGTGGGTGTGCTCCTCAACTCCATTTTCCTGGACCTTCTCGACGCCGACGCGCTCCGCCTGGAACGCCTCAATTACCTCCTCGAGCAGCTCCCGGAGGAGAAGCGCAAGGGGCTGCGGCCGGTGAAGCTGCTCGTGCTGCGGCCGTCGGTGGATCTGGGGATGCTCGCCGGCGACTTCGAAGCCCAGCTCCCGCCGGCCTTCCGCTTCTTCACACGGGGATTGGGCACGAAGCAGACCCGCAGCCCCGACTTCCTGAGCCTGGTCATGTTTCAGCCCGACTACCTGCGGGCGCTCATGGAGATCGGGGAGAATGACGCCCAGGCCCGGGCCGACGAGATCGAAGCCTTTCTCCATGAGCCCATCCATGCTTGAACAGGCTCCTCCCCAGGACCCTCCGGCTCCGCCCCCGTGTTAGATTCACCGTGTGGTCTTCGATTCCCTCGGCATGAGGAGCAGCTTCATGGCTCACGGTGATCCTTCCAAGCTCGCCAGCGAACACGAAGCCCGCGAGGTCGCAGAAGCTGCGCGGGAAAAGGACTGGGAACGGCGCAGCTTCGCCCGGGCCCTTTTCGAGGGCCGATTCCAGCTCGACCTCCTCTACCCGCCGCCCGCCCCCGACCCCGAGGAGGAGGCGCGGGCCGCCGAGTTCCTGGCCCGCCTCAAGGAGTTCGCCCGCGATCACATCGACGGAGACGCCATCGACCGCGAAGGCGTCGTGCCCCAGGAGGTTCTCGACGGCCTTGCCGAGGTGGGGGCCTTCGGCATCAAGATCCCGCAGGAGTATGGCGGCCTGGGCTTTTCTCAGCGCACCTACAACCGGGCGCTGGCCATCGTGGCCTCCCGCTGCGGAAGCACCGGGGCGTACCTCTCCGCGCACCAGTCCATCGGCGTCCCGGGCCCCATTCTGAAGTTCGGAACGGAGGAACAGAAGCGGAAATATCTTCCCCGGCTGGCGCGAGGTGAGCTCTCGGGCTTCGCTCTCACCGAGGCCGACGTCGGCTCCGACCCCGCCAACATGGCCACCCATGCCGAGCTCTCCGAAGACGGCACGCACTGGATCCTCAATGGAGAGAAGCTCTGGACCACCAACGGCCCCCGCGCCGACGTCCTCATCGTCATGGCGCGTACCCCGGCGCCCGAGGGTTCGACACGGCGCCCCATCACCGCCTTCGTGGTTGAAACGAGTTGGGAAGGCGTGGAGGTCGCTCACCACTGCCACTTCATGGGCCTGAAGGGGCTTTCCAACGGTGTCCTGCGCTTCACCGACGTGAAGGTGCCGCGGGAAAACGTCGTCTGGGGGGAGGGCAAGGGCCTGAAGCTCGCCCTCATCACCCTCAACACGGGTCGGCTGGCCCTGCCCGCCTTCTGCGCCGCCGCGGGCAAGGGCTCCCTGGACATGGTGCGCCACTGGGCCGGCGAGCGGGTGCAATGGGGACGCCCCGTGGGCAAGCACGACGCGGTCGCTCAGATGATCGGAAGGATGGCCGCTGACACCTTCGCCATGGAAGCCATGGTGGAGCTGGCCTCGGCCATGGCCGATTCCGGCGACTTCGACATCCGCCTCGAGGCCGCTATGGCCAAGATGTGGGGTACCGAGGTGGGGTGGAGGATCGTGAACGACGCGCTCCAGATTCGCGGAGGTCGAGGCTATGAGACCCATGACTCCCTCCTCGCCCGGGGCGAGATCCCTTACCCCATCGAGCGGTATGTGCGGGATATGCGTATCAACACGATCTTTGAGGGTTCCTCGGAGATCATGCGCCTCTTCATCGCACGGGAAGCCGTGGATCAGCACCTGGACGTCGCCGGGGATCTGGTGAACCCCAAGGCCCCCGCCGGCGCCAAGCTGGCCGCCCTGGTGCGGGCCGGATTCTTCTACGCCTGGTGGTATCCCACGCGCTTCCTCGGTTGGAGCTTCTGGCCCCGCTACGCCGGCTTCGGCCCCCTGGCCGGCCACCTGCGCTTCGTCCACAGCACGTCCCGCAAGCTGGCCCGTGCGACCTTCCACGCCATGGTCCGCTTCGGGCCGCGGCTGGAGCAGAGGCAGGCCGTCCTGGGCCGTATCGTGGACATCGGCACCGAGCTCTTCGTCATGACCTCTGCGTGCGTCCGCGCACGCATTCTCCACCGGGAAGATCCCGACGACACCTCGCCCGTGACGCTGGCCGACCTTTACTGCCGCCACGCGCGACGACGCATCCGCGCATCCTTCGACGCCCTCTTCGACAACGACGACGCGGCCACCTACCGCGTGGCCCAGGGCGTCCTCGACGGCCGCTTCACCTGGTTGGAGAAGGGGATCATCCCCCTGGAGAACTACCGGGCCCAGCTCCAGAAAACCCAGTCCACGAACCGTTAAACGCAGCCATGAACGAGACCGCTTCCACGTCGTCCCGGAATCACCCTCGCGCCTTCGCGGTGAGCGTCGTCTGGACTCTGTTCCTTCTCTTCCTGGGGAGCGTGGTCCACGCCACCGGATCGAGTCTGGCCTGCCCCGACTGGCCCACGTGCTACGGGACCATGGTACCCGAAATGTCGGGCGGAGTCTTCTGGGAGCACCTCCACCGGCTCGTCGCCGGGGGACTCCTCCTCATGTGGATCCTGGCTACATGGTTCGCCTACCGGGAGACGAGCAAAGATTCCCCGGTCTTCAAGGGCGCCCTCGCCGGGGTCGTCCTCCTCCTCATCCAGTCCCTGTTCGGGGGCATCACCGTTCTCCTGAAACTCCCCGCGTGGGTGTCCACCACCCACCTGGCGCTGGCTCTCACCTTTCTGGTGCTGGCCACGGTTCTGGCCTCCGCCACCGGCTGGGCCCGCACACCCACGCCCGACCCATCGTCCCGCCGCTGGGCCGTGGCCGGGGGAATCTTCGTCTTCGTCCAGTCCGTTCTGGGCGCCCTGGTACGTCACACCGATTCGGGGCTCATGTGCCCCGACGCCCCCCTCTGCCTGGGACGCGTCATTCCTCCTCTCGGCGACCCGCACATCGCCATCCATTTCGCCCACAGGGCGGTAGGGATCCTCGCGGCTCTCGTCGTCATCGCCTTCGCGTTCCAGGCTACACGCACCCGGGCGCCCCGGCAGGTGAGGGTGCTGGCGTCATGGGCCGCGCTCCTCATCCTGGTGCAGGTGACGCTGGGCTTCCTCTCAGTCCTCACCCGCCTGGCCGTGGTCCCGGTGTCGCTGCACACCCTCTTTGCCGCCGGCCTCCTGGCGATGCTGACGCACCTGGCCACGGCGACGCGCGACGGCTCCCCCACGCCCGCCGGCGCCTGAAGCTTCGCGCATGACCCTGGACCCTACCGCCGTCGGAGACACTCTGGCGCTGGTCAACGCGCTTCTCAACGCCACCAGCGCCGTGGCGCTCTTCACGGGCTGGCTCTTCATTCGCAGGCGCGATATTCGCCGACACCGTACGGCCATGCTCACCGCCCTGGCCGCGTCGGCCCTCTTTCTGGTCTTCTACCTGACGCGCGTGGCCTTCACGGGTACGCACGAGTTCGCCGGCGAAGGAACGGCCCGCATCGTCTACCTGACCGTGCTCTTCTCCCACATGGTGCTGGCGGTCCTGGTGGTCCCTCTCGTGCTGCGGCTCCTCTGGCTCATCCGCACCCGCCGCTTCCACAAGCACGCGCGCCTTGCGCGGTGGACCTTTCCCATCTGGGCCTACGTCTCGGTGACCGGGCTCCTGGTGTATCTCCTCCTCTACCGCATCTACGGCTACCGCTGAGGCAGGATCACCTCCACCTCGCCGCCGCCGTCGGGGGCGTTGCGCAGCTCGATGCGCCCCCCCATGGACTCGATGAGGCGCCGGGCGTGGGGGAGGCCGAGGCCAAGACCGTCTTCCGTGGTGGAGTAGAAGGGATCGAAGGCTCGCCGCACGGCCTCGGGGCTGAATCCCGGGCCCCGGTCACGGATGCGGATGCAGGCGCCGCCGTCGCGCTCCTCCACTGCCACCTCCACCGTGGCCCCGCCCCCGAAGCGGCCGGCGTTGTGCAAAAGCAGATAGAGGGCGTCGAGAAAGGACTGCTCCGATACCGAAGCCTGCACCGGACCCTCCATGAGGAGGCGTACCGTCACGTCCTGGTCAAGGGCGAACTCCCGCGTCACACGCTGCACCAACCCGGCCACGTTCTGACGCCGTGCCTCGCCCACCGGCTCGGTGAGGAAGAACTCCATGTCTTCCAGTCCCCCCAGGGCCCGCTGGATGCGCTCATGCAGCTCGGCGGCGCTCGCCGAAGGCACGGCGCCCTCCAGAGGCGCTCGCACGGCGCTGCGCATGAACGCCCCTACACGTTCCAGCGCCTGGCGCAACGCCCGCTGGAACTCCTCCTCGCGCACCTCCGCCGTGGCCGCCGCCATCCCCTCCCGCACGCCCTCTTCGCGAGCCCGCTTCGATCCCACGGCCCGGCCCACGACGATTCCCACCGCCAACCCGACCAGCGCCGCCACCCCGCCGATGATGATTTCCATGCGTTCCTCGTTCCTCTCGTGGATCGGTCCCACGGCTCCGGAGCTCAACGGATGGGAGAGCCGCCGCCGCCGGAAGACGTGGGATCTTCGCATTCCGCCCCTGCGGCGGCAACCGACAGCCCACGGAGCGGGGACCCGGCGGCGGCGGCCGGAGACAACCGAACATGGCGGGTGGCGGCCCATGAAGGCGTCGCTTGCCCCTCGCCTCCGCCCCCATTATCTGGAGGCATCGCCGGCTTCGTTTCCTTCCCGGGAGGGGCGGAAGGCCCTCTTCCGGAACCCAGGGAGATCCTCCATGGACGACCTCGACGCCCTTCGCCACCTCCTGGCCGAAAGCACAGACCCCGACAACCCTCCCGCCGAGGAGATCCGCCGCCTCTTCGAGACCATGAAGCGCATCGCCGTGGTGGGGCTCTCCCGGGATCCGGCGAACAGCGCCCGGCGCGTGCCCGCATATCTGGCCGCCAAGGGCTACGAGGTGGTAGGGGTAAACCCCAGCCTGGAGCGGGCCTTCGGAAAGCCGGCGGTGGCCTCCCTGGACGAGGTGGAACCGCCGGTGGACATGGTCATCATCTTTCGCCCATCCGCCGAGGCCGGGTCCTTCGTGAAGCAGGCCCTGGGACGCCCCGACGCCCCGGCCATCTGGCTCCAGCAAGGAATCCGCGCCGACGCAGAGGTCGCGCAGGCCCGTGAGGAGGGGCGCCTGGCCGTCCAGGACCTCTGCGCCTTCAAGGTGCACCGGGCGCTCTATACGGATGGCGGCCGGAAGGCGCGCCGACGTGAACGGGATGCCGCTCCGCCGACCCCCTGAGAGCGCCCCGGCTCTTCCCCCCTACCCCTCCAGCGCCTTCGTCACCAGGTCCACGTGCTCCTTGGGTTTCACCTTGCGCCATACCTCCTGAACGACCCCCTCTTCGTCGATGAGGAAGGTGCTACGCTCGATCCCCATGTATTTGCGCCCGTACATGCTCTTCTCCTTCCAGACGCCGTACATCTCGGCCACCCGGTGATCCACGTCGGAAAGGAGGGGGAAGCTCAACCCGTATTTGGTCCGGAACTTCGCATGCGACTCCGCCGTGTCGGGAGAGACCCCGAGCACCACGGCGTCCAGCTCCTGCAGCCGGGACAGGTGGTCCCGCAGGTCGCACGCCTGGGTGGTGCACCCCGGCGTATCGTCCTTGGGATAGAAGTACAGCACCACCTTCTTTCCCCGGAAGTCGGAAAGGGTCACGTCGCCCTCCGTGTCCGACGGAAGGGTGAAGTCCGGCGCCGGGGATCCCTTCTCAACCATCGCGTTCTACCTCCATGTCTGCCGTCTCCTGCGAATCCTCTTCTTCGCGGAGCGCCAACTCGACGCCCTCTACCATCTCCCCCTCCCACCGGCATATCTCGTCCCCCCGGGACTGACACAGGGTGTGACGCACCCGGGCGCCCTCCCCACCGCCCCCCGCCAGAACGGCGTGGCAAAAGCCCGTGAGGAAGGCGCACGCATCCCCGCCCGGGTCCGCTTCGATGAAGGGAAGACCCCTTCCTTCCAGGGTGAAGAACCCGCGCCCGAAGGCGCCTACATTGCGGCCGAAGAGACGCCGGAGCTTCTTCCGCGTCCGGGAGCGCGCAACCGCGTAGGCCAGGAGGCGCGGCAGCCGCCGAAACCAGGGGCCTGCCACCCGGCCCTCTCCCGCCAGGACCCTCCCAACCCGGTGGAAGACCTCCTCGGCGTCGGGCCGGCGGATGACCAGGCGGAAGAGATCCCTGATTTCCGCGTCGGAGAGGCGCACACCCCGCCGCACATCCTCCCGATGGGTGCGGATCTGGCGCTCCACCACGTCGCTGAGTCCGAAACGCCGCGGCAGCGTCACGGTAGGGTCCTCTTCCTCCATGATTTCACCGGGGCGGTCCTGCTCCCGCAGCACCTCGAGAAGACGAAGCGCCACGATGGCCCGCACGCGAGGACGGGCCAGGGAAACGGAGGACGGCGGCGTGAAGGATTGACTCACGGAGATCACGGCAGGGGCGGCAGGGCGGGTGCGAGCATAATCTCGTGGCATTTCGGGAGGCAGGCAACGGATTTCGGAAACGTACCAATATGAGAGTGACAGCCTTTCCGGGCGCATGTATATAGGAAGTGTAGAGCGGGGCGAGCGCGGAGGATGCGGTTCTCGTGGCCCACCCTGGGGGGGCTGGTAGTCTGCGCCACTGAGACCCTCCGCCTCCCCCGCTCTCCCTCCCTCCAGCCGTTGGCCTGCGGGCGTCCGTACCCTACCTTCGGCGGTATGAAACGCTACCCCGCATTCGACCCGCCGGAATATCTGGACTGGGCTCCCGATCCCCGGATCCTCTCCGAGTACGCCGCCCGCATCGTCCGCGACCCGGACCGCGCCGCCGTCGTGCGAGAGCTGGACCGTGAGCGCCTCCTCCGCCTCTACCGGGATCTTCTGCGCACGCGCCTGCACGATATCGCCCTCAAACGCTGGGTGCGCACGGGGGTCATCTCCAAGGCGTGGCTGGGAACGGGCGAGGAAGCGGCAACGGTGGGGGCCGTGGCGGCCCTGGAGCCCGGCCGGGACGTGGTGAGTCCCATGATCCGCAACGCTGGCGCCCTTCACATGATGGGGATGCCCCTGGCCGATATGTTCCGGGGATACCTGGCCACGCCCGACTCACCCTCCGGCGGCCGGGATCTCCATATCGGCTCCCTGCCCCTGGGCATCATTCAGCCCATCAGCCATATGGGAACCAACGTCACCGTCATCGCTGGCGCGGCCCTGGCCTTTCGCATGCGCGGGGAAGCCCGCGTCGCCCTCACCTGGGTGGGGGACGGGGCTTCACGCACGGGGGAGAGCCACGAAGGCCTCAACCTGGCGGCGGCACAGAAACTCCCCGCCGTTTTCGTGCTCCAGAACAACCAGGTGGCCCTGGGGACCGCCACTACCCAGCATACCGCCGCGGACCTGCGGCGCCTGGGAGAGAGCTACGGCATGCCCGACTATGTCTGCGACGGCAACAACGTCCTGGACGTGCTGGCCGCCACCACCCTGGCGGTGAGGCGCTGCCGGGAGGGCGGCGGGCCCGCCATGGTTGTAGCCGAAACCTTCCGTATGGGAGGTCACGCCACCCACGACGAACGGGAGGCGCGGGAGCTCTTCCCCGAGGAAGTCTTCGCCTACTGGGGAAGACGGGATCCCATCGGCGTCTTCGAGGCTTTCCTTATGGAGGATCCCGAGGCGACGGATACTCGGGATTCGGAGGGTCTGAGGGTCCCAGGGGGGCCGGTGACCGCCGGGGAGCTCCGGGCCGTCGAGGAGGAGGTGCTGCAGGAAATGGAAGGTGCCGCCGAGGAGGCCCTGGCGTCACGGAACCACGAGCCCGACCCCGAGGCCGCCCTCTATCCCGGAGTCTCCGAGGGAGGGGTCCTGACAGGGCTGGAGCGAAGGCCCGTATAGACCCCCGACGCGGGCGCGGGCGAGGCCCTCCTGGCGCCCCCGACCCGGGCGCCCTAGCTTGAAAATCAGGCTCGCGAGGGCCCTCGAATGGACGATCCAGGCACGGGCCGGGCCTTGAACCGGGACACGTGATCGATATATTTTAAACTCGAATCGAGAACGGTTCCGGATAACGTATTTTAGGTTCTGCGGCAGGGGTCCCCCACGCGCTGGGCGGCCCTTTCTTGTCGAAACGCACGGGGTTTGAGACTCAAGAGAAGACATGGTTCATACGAATCCTGATAGGGCGGTGAAGCTCCTCGAGGCGCAGCCCCTTGCCGATCTGACGGACGAGGAGCTGGTCACGGCCCATCTGGAAGGCCGGCCCGGGGCCTTCCAGGAGCTGTACGATCGGTATCGCGACCGCCTGATCCACTTCATCACACGCAAGACGGGAGACGCGGATCGGGCCCAGGACCTGGTCCAGGAGGCGTTCATCCGCGTCACGCGGCACCTGCACCGCTTCGACACCAGCAAGAAGTTCTCCACCTGGATCTATACCATCGCCAGCAACCTCTCCAAGAACGAGCTGCGCAACCGGTCCCGGAGCCCGTTGGTCCTCTTCCAGCGTCTCACCAACGGCTGGGAGGACGACCACCGGCCCCTTCAGTTCGAGGATTCGGCCATGCGCCCTGACGACCTCTACCGGAAGCGCTTCCTGCGCCGTCTGGTGGAGGAGACGGTGAAGGAGCTCCCGGAACATCATCAGCTCGTCTTCCGCCTGCGGGAGTTGGAGGGCAAGAGCTATGAGGAGATCGCGGAGATTACCGGCGTCAATCTGGGAACGGTGAAGTCACGACTCCACCGGGCCCGTAACTCCTTTGCGCAGCGGATCGAACCCTTCCTCAACTAACGGCTGACGGCAACCCACGGGGAACGGCAACCCACGGCCCCGGGGGGGCCGGCCGGCCCCTTCAGCGGCGGAAAGTCCATGTTCGAGAATCTCCGCAACGCCTTCCGCGAAGCCATCGAGAACTTCAAGGAAGAACTCAACCGGGACGAGGTACCGGCGTCGGTGGACCGCCTTCTCTCGGGCATGCGCGACGAGGTGGTCCAGGCCAGGGTGCGGGTCAAGGAGCTCGAGTCGGAGATCGCCCGGGCGGAGAAGGAAGTGGCCGTGGAGCGGGCCAACGCCCGCACCGCCGTGCGCAGGGGCGAGATGGCGTCCTCCATCGGTGATGAGGAAACCGCCGCGGTAGCCGCCCGCTTTGCCGAAAAACACCATCGCCGGGTGGTGATTCTGGAGCGGAAGATCACTGCCCTGCGCGAGGAGCTGGTGTTGCGTCAGGGCGAGGTGGAGGAGATGCTCGCCAGGCTCGAGGAGGCCCGGGCCAAGAGGGATGCTCTAGCGGCCACGGTGGGCCGCAGTGGAGCACGAGACACCCTCCAGGCCGCCGACGATCTCTTCGCCGAGCTCGACCGCATGGCCGAAAAGATCGGAGACGAGGAAGCCCGGGCCGAGGCGGCGACCGCCATGGACGACGTGGAGTTGGGCGGCGAAGAGGAAGAGGCGCCCGAACCCACCATGACGGTGGAGGAGCGCCTGGCTGAGCTGAAGCGGCGCATGAACCTGGAGGGGTAGGCCCCGCGAGAAACCGGACGGCGGATCCCCTTCCTATTCCGCCTCGTCGGCGAAGCCGCGCATGAAGAGGAGGCCGGCGCATTCCCCCGCGAGAAAGAGGACATCGTCCCGGGCCGCACCTTCCAGACCGGGCGTCTGCCGCCCCGTCACCACCATAAACCACCGTCTCTCCTCGTCGCTTCCCAGAAAGACGACCATGGCCCCTTCTTCGTCCAGCTCCCGGATGAGGGGGGCTACCGCCGCCCTGCCTCCCATTCCCGCAATGACCTCGGCCCGGAAATCCAGGCGCGCAGGTTCCTCCTTGAGATCGAGGACGACGAAGGGGTGGAGCCGGCCCTCGGTCCCTACCGCGCCCGACTTCTGTCCGTGGGAGATTCGGCTCCACACCACCCCGCCCCGGTCTCCGCCCCCCACGTAGACGGCGCGCCACAGGGGAAGGGCGAAGCGGGAACGCTCGCCCTCGGCTCCCCACAGCGCAAAGACGCCTTCCTCGCCCGCGTCCTCTCCGTCCCGCCGGCGCCGGTATTCATCCAGGTTGATGATCTCGTCGCTCATGTCCGCAAACTCCGCGTCGGGTCCGGTTGCGTCAATGTTGCGGCCCGGGGAAACCGTCGGACGGCGGCGGCGGAGCAGCCGGGAACTGGCCGCCCCTTCCTCGTCGGGTTAGATTTTTTCGCTTTCCCGGCAGCACCGTTCATTGAGTGAGACACAAGCAGGGCGCGGCATCAATGCAGAACTGGATCGGCATCGGTATCTGGATCGTCATGGGCATCGTGGTCGGCCTCGTCATGAAGGCCGCCATCAAGCGCCCCGAAGAAACGCCGGGGCACACCGGCGTGCTGGTGACCCTGGGCGCCTACGCGGCCGTCATCGGCGGCATGCTCGGCGTGGGCATCTTCCACCTCTACGAGCCGCTGGCCATCAGTGTCGGAGGTATGGCAAGCGCCTTCGCCTTCGCCGTTCTGTGCACCTTCCTCTACCGCTGGGGCATCCGCAGTATGATTTGACCGGGAGCTTCAGGCTCCCCCCGCCCCTACCGATCTACAGTCTCGCCCCGGTCCGCGCCCCGACCATCCCAGGAAGGGGTATCGCCATGTCTGAGGCACTGAAGTACGTAGATGAACATCTGGACCGCTTCCGGTCCGAGATGTACGACTTCCTCCGCATCCCGTCGGTATCTGCCGTCTCGGAACACGATGACGACACCCGCCGCGCCGCCGAGTGGCTCGGTGACCGGCTCGGCGACGCGGGCCTCGAGGTGACCATCTACGACACCCCGGGCCATCCCATCGTGGTGGGCCGCTGGGACGGCGCGGGCCCCGACGCCCCCACCGTCCTCATCTACGGCCACTACGACGTGCAGCCCCCCGAGCCTCTCGGGGAATGGATCTCGCCCCCCTTCGAGCCTACGGAGCGGGAGGGCCGGGTATACGCCCGGGGCTCCGCCGATGACAAGGGCCAGCTCTACATGCACGTGAAGGCGCTGGAAGCCCACCTGGCCACCTCGGGAAAGCTTCCCGTCAACGTCATCGTGCTGGCCGAGGGCGAGGAAGAGGTGGGCTCCAGCAACCTGGTGCCTTTCGTGGAGGCCCACGCCGACGCGCTGGCCTGCGACTACGTGGTCATCTCCGACTCCAACATGTTCGCCGAAGGGATGCCCAGCATCCTCTTTTCCCTGCGCGGGCTGGCCTACGTGGAGATCCACGTGAAGGGCGCCCGCTCCGATCTCCACTCGGGGCAGTTTGGCGGCACGGTGGCCAATCCGGGCAACGCCCTGGGGAAGATCATCGCCACCTTCCACGACGAGCACGGGAGGGTCGCCGTTCCCGGCTTTTATGACGATGTGGAGGAGTGGGACGAGGAAACGAGAGCGCAGATCCGTTCCCTCCCTTTCGATGACGAGGAGTACCGAGCGGAGCTGGAGGTCCCCGAGTTGGTGGGCGAGGAGGGGTGGTCCACCCTGGAGCGCCTCTGGATCCGACCTACCTGCGACGTGAACGGCATCCTCTGCGGGTACACGGGCGAGGGCGCCAAGACGGTGCTCCCCAACAGAGCCATGGCCAAGGTGAGCTTCCGCCTGGTGCCCAACCAGACTCCGGAGAAGGTCTATGAGCAGGTCCGGGCGCACCTGGAAGCGGTGGCGCCCCCCGGGGTCACGGTGGAGATGGTGGAGCTGCACGGGGGCCGGCCCTGGAAGGCCAAGCTCGACGGCAAACTGGTGGAGGCAGCCGGTGAGGCGCTGGAAGAAGCCTTCGGTGTGCGTCCCGTTCTCCAGGGCGAGGGAGGCTCCATTCCCATCGTGGTGGATTTCGAGGAGAAGCTGAACGCTTCGGCGCTCCTGGTAGGCTTCGCCCTGCCCGGGTGCAACCTCCACGCCCCCAACGAGTGGTTCCCCCTGGACGCCTTCGACAAGGGAATCCACGCCCTGGTGCTCCTCTACGAGAAGCTGGCGTAACCAGGGGCGTCAGGCGCCCTCCACCATGGCGGCGGCACGCAGCAGCGCCCGCGCCTTGTTGAGGGTTTCGGCGTACTCGGTGGCGGGGTCGGAATCGGCGACGATTCCGGCCCCGGCCTGCACGTAGGCTTTCCCCCCGGCCGCTACCACGGTGCGGATTGTGATGGCCGTGTCCATGTTCTCGCCGCCGTAGTTGAAGTAGCCCACGGCGCCGGCGTAGGGTCCGCGCTTCACCGGCTCCAGTTCGTCGATGATCTCCATGGCCCGGATCTTGGGCGCCCCCGACACGGTGCCGGCGGGAAAGCCCGCCTTGAAGACGTCCACGGCGCCCAGCCCCTCCCGCAGGCGACCCTCTACCTGACTCACCATGTGCATGACGTGGGAGTAGCGCTCGATGACCATGAGATCGGGCACCGTGACGCTGCCGTATTCCGCCACCCGCCCCACGTCGTTGCGGCCCAGGTCCACCAGCATACGGTGTTCGGCCAGTTCCTTGTCGTCGGTCAGGAGATCGAGGGCCAGCGCTTCGTCTTCCTCCGACGTCTTCCCCCGCGGCCGGGTTCCGGCGATGGGCCGCACCGTGACGGTGCCGTCCTCCACGCGCACCAGCACTTCGGGAGAACTCCCTACCAGGGTCACGCCGTCCAGTTCCAGGAAGTAGAGGTACGGGGAGGGGTTCAGGGTGCGCAGCGCCCGGTAGAGCTGGAAGGGTGTGGCGTTGAGTTCGATGCCCAGCCGCTGGCTCAGGACCACCTGGAAGGCGTCGCCGGCCCGAATGTACTCGCGGATGCGCTCCACCCCCGCCTCGAACTCCTCTCTTTTCATGGAGCTCTCGAAGGCGGGGTCGGCGTCGGGCTCGGGACGCAGGGCCAAGGCCGGCGGCGGGGTCCCCTGGCGCAGCTCCCGGATCATCCCGTCGGCGCGGCCGGCGGCGGCTTCATAGCGGCGGCGCAGCTCGTCGTCGTCCAACCCCGGCTCCACCTCCGCCGTCGCGATGGCCATCGCGCGTCCCCTGAGGTTGTCGATGGCCAGAACCGTGTCAGTGAAGAGGAGCATCCCGTCGGGGAGTCCCAGGTCGTCCCTGGGGACATCGGGGAGGCGCTCTACCCGCCGGATGACGTCGTAGCCGAAGAAGCCCACGGCGCCTCCCCAGAAGCGGGGAAGCCCCTCGATCCGGGCCGGCGTGCGGGCACGAAGGCGGGCATCCAGATCCCCCAGCGGGTCGTCCGTCTCCACCGGCGCCCACCCCGATTCGGGGGTCCACCACGACACGGCCGGCCCCCGCAGGCGCCACACCGCCGAGGGACGGGTACCCAGAAAGCTGTATCGTGCCCACTTTTCACCACCCACCACTGACTCCAGGAGGAAGCCGAAGGGTGGGCGAACCAGCTTGGCGTACGCCGTGACGGCCGTGTCCACGTCGAAGAGAAACTCCCTCCAGACGGGGACCACCCTCGCCCGGGCGGCATGGGCTTTGAACTCTTCAAACGAAGGCGTGATCTGCATGAACGGAGTGGTAGAGTGAAGACCCCAAACTCCCCTGACGGGAGCGGGGCGTCAACGGCGCTCCTCGCCGTGGACACGGGAGGCACCTTCACCGACCTCGTCCTCCTTCACGACGGCCGCGTCAGGATCCTCAAGATTCCCTCCACGCCGGCGGATCCCGCACAGGCGGTCCTCGACGGCATCGGCTCCATTCTCGAGGAGAACGTGCCCTTTGTCCTGCTTCACGGATCCACCGTGGCCACCAACGCCCTTCTGGAGCGGCGGGGCGCCCGCGTGGCTCTGGTGACGAACCGGGGATTCGAGGACGTCATCGAGATCGGTCGCCAGAACCGTCCGCAGCTCTACGCCCTGGTGGGACACCGGCCCCCGCCCCTGGTGGCCCGAGAGGATCGGTTGGGGATCGCCGGCCGCCTGGACCCGACGGGCGCCGAGCTGGAACCCGTAGACGACGCCGAACTGCCCGCTCTGGCGGGAAGGCTCCGGGATCACGGGGCCGAAGCCGTGGCGGTGTGCCTCCTGCACGCCTACGCCAACGGCGCCCACGAAGAGGCGGTAGCCCGGGCGCTGGAAGGGCTGGATGCGCCCCTCTCCGTTTCTTCCCGCCTCCTCCCTGAGTTCCGGGAATTTGAACGTACCTCCACCACCGTGGTGAACGCCTACGTGGCTCCGGTCATGTCGCGCTATCTGGGCCGCCTCTCCAGGGAAGCCGGCGC
The DNA here is from genome assembly GCA_046756305.1 of Gemmatimonadota bacterium. Classification (GTDB taxonomy): domain Bacteria; phylum Gemmatimonadota; class Gemmatimonadetes; order Longimicrobiales; family Gaopeijiaceae; genus JBHHWB01. Next base: position 4,226 of record JBHHWB010000005.1, on the reverse strand, counting down.
CGAGCGCGTCTCCATCATGGGTAGCGACGGAGGTGCGCTGCCGGTGGAGCGCGCCCGCCGCGAACCGGTGCACACCATTCTTTCGGGCCCGGCCGGAGGCGTGGCCGGGGCCCTGACCTGGGCCCGGAGGGCCGGTTACGAGCAGATCCTCTCCTTCGACATGGGAGGCACTTCCACGGATGTCTCCCTCTGCCCCGGGCGACCGCTCCATACCCGCGAATTCGACCTGAACGGCCAGCCCGTCGCCATTCCGGTCATCGACATCCACACGGTGGGAGCGGGGGGCGGATCCCTGGCGCGTCTCGACGCGGGCGGAGCGCTGCGCGTCGGGCCCCAGAGCGCTGGGGCCGACCCGGGCCCCATCTCTTACGGGAAGGGCGGCACGGGCGTGACCGTCACCGACGCCCACGTGTGGCTGGGCCGCCTTCCCGTGGATGCCTTTCTGGGGGGCGAGGGCCGCCTGGACCGGGACGCCATCGCCCCTGCGCTGGAGGAGCTGGCCCGGGGGCTGGGCGCCTCCCTGGACGACACGGCGGAAGGGATCCTCTCGGTGGCCGACACGGCCATGGAGCGCGCCCTGCGCGTGATCTCCGTGGAGCGGGGCTACGATCCCGTGGACTTCGCCGTGGTGGCTTTCGGCGGCGCTGGCGCTCTCCACGTGGCGGAACTCACCCAACGCCTCGGCGCCCGGCGCGCGCTGGTACCGCCCGATCCCGGCCTTCTGTCGGCGTACGGAATGCTCACGTCGCCCACCACCCGGGAAGCGTCGCGCACCGTGCTGGTGTCCGACGACCACCCCGGAGTCAGCGAGACCCTCGTGGATGTATTCACCGAGTTGGAGGCGAGAGCCGCGGCGGAAATGGTGGCCGAAGGGGCCGCCCGGGACACCCTGGTTTTGGAGCGATGGGTGGACGCCCGCTACGCCGGCCAGAGCTTCGAGCTGCGTGTGCCCTACGACGACTGGACGGAGCGCTTTCATCGGCTCCACGAGGAACGCTACGGCTACCGCCGCCCCGACACGCCGGTAGAGGCCGTCACGCTCCGGGTGCTGGCCGTGGCGCCACCGGCCCCCGTGGACATCCCCGAGATTCCCGCGGGGGAAGGGCCGCCCCCCACCGAGTCCACTCCCGTGGTTTACGGAGGCCGGACGGTGGAAGCGCAGCGTGTGTGGCGCCGGGACCTGGGCGCCGGCCACACGCTGGCTGGGCCCCTCATCATCCAGGAGTACAGCGCCACCACCTGGACCCCGCCGGGCTGGACGCTGGAAGTGGACCGCTGGGGGTGCCTGCACCTGCTGCGGGACTGAGGCGGAGGCGGTGGGCCTCCGTGCCTTTGTGGGAAGCGGCGGCGCGGGTCCGTAGAGGGCCGAAGGCCACCTGCCCCGGGTCCCCGCCCGCCCCCGCCGCACGGTTCGGTCAGGGCCGCCCGCCCCGCCGCGCGGTTCGGTCAGGAGCGTCGGCCGCCGCCGCACGGTTCGGCAACCCTCGTTATCTTGGTAGATTGCGAACCGGCCTCGATCCGGTGGTCCCCGTTGCTGTGATGAGTCCATGACCGAAGAGACCGAGACCCTCCCGTCCGGCGAAGACGACCTCAAGCCGCCCTACGGCTACGCCGCCCTGGCCGGCCTGGCCGTCTTTGCGCTCTACGCCCTGACCCTGGCGCCCACCACCGCGTTCTGGGACACCAGCGAATACATCGCCACGGCCCACATTCTGGGAATCCCCCATCCGCCGGGGAATCCCCTCTTCGTGATCCTGGCCAAGGCATGGTCGCTGATTCTGGCGGTGACGACCCTCCCCGTCGCGGTGCGGGTGAATCTTTTCAGCGCGGCCATGAGCGCCGGCGCCCACGCGCTTTGGTTCCTCGTGGTGTACCACATTCTGCGCAGTTTCTCCGACGACCGCCGCTTCCGCCTTCTGGGCGCCGCCGCCGCCGTTCTGGTGAGCGCCACGGCCTTCACGGTGTGGAATCAATCCAACGTGAACGAGAAGGTCTACACCGTCTCCCTTCTCACCATCGCCCTCCTCTCCTGGCTCGCCTTCCGCTGGCAGGAGAACCTGGGCAAGGGAAAGGACGACAACCTCCTCGTTCTCATGGTCTTCATCCTCGCCCTGAGCGTGGGCAACCACCTCATGGCCTTCCTGGCCGCCCCGGCCATCGGGCTCTTCATTCTGGCGGTGCGCCCCGCGACGCTCCTCAACTGGAAGCTCTACCCCGCCGCCATCCTGGCCACGTTGGCCGGGGTCTCGGTGCACCTCTTCCTGCCCATTCGCGCCGCCCTCGATCCCGTCATCAACGAGGCGGCCCCCACCTGCCCGGATATCGGTTCGGCGATTGCGGCGGTAGCGACTTACGGAAAGGCGGGATGCGTCGCCCTGGCCGAGGCTCTGAACCGCACCCAGTACGACAAGCCTCCCCTCCTCCCCCGGCAAGCGAACCTGGGCTCGCAGATCGCCAACTATCTTCAGTACTTCGACTGGCAGTGGGCCCGCTCCCTTGACGGGACCAACACCGTCTTCGCCACCCTTCGGCTCCCCTTCACCATGCTCTTCACGGGCCTGGGGGTATGGGGAGCGATGGAACACCTGCGCCGGGACCGCAAGAGCTTCATCTACGTGGCCACCCTCTTCGCCACCCTCTCGGCAGCGCTGGTCTACTACCTGAACTTCAAGTACGGATACTCCCTGGCTCCCGAGGTCACCGACCGTGGCCTGCACGAGGTCAGGGAGCGCGACTACTTCTTCATCGTGAGCTTCTCGGTTTGGGGGCTCTGGGCGGGCATGGGGATCGCCACCCTCTGGCGCGACGCAGCGCGGGAGATGAAGACCACGCTGCGTACCGCATCGCCTATTCTTCTTCTGGCTCTCATCCCCCTCACCCTCAACTGGAGTTGGGCCAGCCGCGCCGGCGACTACGCTGCGCGCGACTGGGCGTACAACCTCCTCATGAGCGTGGAACCCTACGGGGTCCTGTTCACCAATGGGGACAACGACACCTTCCCTCTCTGGTACCTGCAGGAAGTGGAGGGCATCCGGCGGGACGTGGCCGTCATCGTCACCTCGTATCTGAACACGGACTGGTATACACGCCAGATTCGCGATCTCACCCGCCCGTGTGAGCCCGGCCAGGATCCGGCGGAGGACTGGACACGCATCATCTGCCAGCGCCCGTACACCGCCGAGAACACCGGCGCTGCCTATGTGACGGACACGGCCCAGGCCGGCGACAAGGTGCCTCTGCTGCTGGATCACCCCATCCGCGTTCCGGAACGCAGCGCCATCCCCCTCGACGACGCCACCATCGAGCGGGTGGCGCACAGCTACACCCAGATCGACCGGGATCAGGTGCTGCGTATCGGAAACCTGGAGGCCCGCCTGCGCGCCGGGCAGATCCTGTATCCATGGCAGCAGTATGCCCTGGCCCTCATCAACAATGCGCTCGGTGATCGCCCCATCTACTTCGCATCGAGCGGGAACGCCGCCAGCAGCCTGGGGCTTAACGACTACCTGGTTCGCCAGGGCCTGGCGTTCAAGCTCGTGGACGGCGATCCTGAAGAAGCGGCCGGTCCGGGCGCGGTGAGCATGGCCGAATCCCCGTACAGTCCGGTGATGGGCGATTGGGTGGACGTTCCTCGCACGCGCACCCTGGTGGATCGGGTGTTCGTGCACCGCGGCGGCCTGCCCGATCGGTGGGAGCACTGGCCCGACCGGTCCACCCTCGGCATCCCCAACTACTACGCGTGGGCCTACCTGGCATTGGCTCAGGCCGCGGCCCAGGTGGGTGACGAGGAAGCCCTGAACCGCTACCAGGAACGGGCGACAGTGTGGACGATCCTCGGATCATAAGCTGCGATCGGAAGGGGTGGGGCTCACAACAACCGAAAGGAGGCATGGCATGAGCGGTGGCCACCACTCAGGTGACAACGGCGCCCCGGACGTTCATTGGGAAAAACTTGCCGTCCTACCCGCCTCCTACGAAGCCGACATGATCCGCCAGATTCTTGAGAGCGCCGGCATTCCCGCGGCGGTCATCGGCGACCAGACGGGGATCTTCGGTCCTGGCTTCAGCGGCCCCACACCTCGAGGGGTCACCATCCTGGTGGCCTCCGACGCGTTGGAAGAGGCGCGAAAACTCGTGAGCGACCAGATCGACGCTTTCGGAGGGGAGTGGAGCTAGGAGCCTGTCCGAGTAATGCAGCGGGCCGCGTTGGGGACGCCACGGCCCCA